>JAAYLM010000515.1 GCA_012521915.1 Oscillospiraceae bacterium
GCGATGATTTGCTGCCATAACGGACTATGTCTCACCTGTGATTTGCAAAAACTTCTCCAAAACAGGAAGTATCGGTGGGGTGATAGGGCGCTTAATAAAGGATATGACGATCATGAAAACATTGAATGATCACTGCAAATCCAGATTTCAATAACCGGAATCATTATCGGATCCGTTTTGGCTCATGAAAGATGATAGGCTGAAAAATAATGGACATTCAAATAGATATTTCAAAAACTGTCATAGAAACCGATCGGCTCATACTTAGAGCATTCACAGAAGCTGACTTGTATGATTTATATAGCTACGCTTCTGTACCCGGAGTCGGGGAAATGGCTGGATGGCCACATCACGAATCGATTGAAACATCAGATCGAATTCTTCACTCATTTATCGATGAAAAAGAAGTATTGGCTGTATACCACAAACCTGACCGCAAAGTTATAGGCTCGCTTGGCTTGCACAAATCCTGGGCGAATGAAGATGAGGTCTATATAAACCTTGAAGCAAAAGAAATCGGATATGTACTGTCAAAGGATTATTGGGGTCATGGCTTGATGCCGGAGGCAGTGAACGCGGTGATTGATTTCGGCTTTGACACGCTTGGTCTGGACGCTTTTACTTGTTGTCACTTTTTGGAAAATAACCGGTCGCGGCGAGTCATCGAAGAGTGTGGCTTCAGATTTGTGAAACAAAGCGAGTTTTTCGCGAAGCAACTCCAGCGTAGTTATGAGGACATGAAATACATGCTGCTTAAGGAGCAGCACAAATCAAATCCGTTATTCTGACATCACAAACGATAACAGGGGCACAATGATCAGTTCTGTAGCATGTAATACCTATGGTCAAAGCGTATCTGTCTTGCGCTTGAAAACAGAAATAAGCCACCTTGTACTGCCATAATTTTGAGCGGTCGCAACGGTGCTGACCAACTCCCAACCTTGCATGCCTAATTCATTTAAGTCTTTTTGAAATGTATACTGATCAACTTTGCCGCCCAAAAAACCCTTAGCATCTGTAAACAGCGTTTTATATTCATATTTTTCCATGTTCTTCTCCTTGCTTTTATACGCAGTATGCCATACCATTGCGAAATCATCGAAAGGGAAACCTGTCTGGATTTAGCTTAACCGGGGAAGATTCACCAAATGTTTTGATACCCGAATTCTACATTCTGTAATACATGCAGTAACTGTCCTTTCGAATATCGCGAGCGTATTGTGAAAGACGGATATTGGCTAGTGATTCTTCCAGATATCGCCGTTCAGATAGTTCACTGATTTCAAATGATCGCACGCGTGCGGCAAAAGCATCCATTCGTTGTTTACGGTTGTGTGCATCAACTGGCAGACGTGTAAGCTGAAGATATTCAACAGAGAGATATTCTTTCTGAATGCGTTCACGAACCCTTTCGTTTTCTGCTGCGTGATCTGCTGCACAGAAGAGTTGGTCAGCCTCCTCAACAAGCGTGTCAGTAAAATAGGGTGCATCTGGGTTATCATAAATGCCGAGTCGATGCTCATGAACGGCGTTTTGCAGAAGCTCCAGGTACCGTTTTATATAAGGCGCTCCATTTCCGAAGACGCCAGTGAGGAAATCATCAATTTCTGCCCACAGGTCAATATCCGGATGCCACATCAGCCTGGCTTGGATGTACGCTTGCAGTTCAGCCATTCCGCCACCACAACCTTGAGAGAAATTTCCTTCCATAAAAACACCTTTCACTTTGTTGTCGCGATATAGCCGGATGTTTTGCTGCAAGGAATCCAGGTTTGGAAATGGAAGTAAATAATGTAAAAAATTGGTACAGTAATCCCAGACATATAACCGGTCAGAAACCTTTGACCATACTTTTAGAGCATTAACAAATTCAGCAGTACCACCAGTGGGATCACCAAATGCTGTTTCAGCAAATGCTTTAGCATAATCACAACGGAAAGAGCAGATGCGAACAATAACGTTTCTGTGCGGACGGATCGTCTTTGGAGGAACAGTCGAATAGACGTAAGCGAAGGTATGCAATAGAATATGCGGATACTCGTTCTCAATAGCTGTGGCCAATTTGTTTGCGAAGGAAATAATCGTGGCGGATGGAGAACCTTCTGCCTCATCGATCGCACGGCAATGATCACAAGTACAATAACCATAGCCATCATTTTGTGAAATTGAGAAAATGTTGCAATTTGGGTTCTCACGTATCCAACAGCGCAAAGTTCCCAGAGCAATCTCAAAGACTTCATGGTTAGTCAGGCAAAGCTGCGCGTGATCAGAAGTGCGAACACCATCAATTTCAGAATAATATTCAGGATGGTCCGCGAAAAATAATTCGGGCGGCACAAGATCATTGAA
>JAAYLM010000089.1 GCA_012521915.1 Oscillospiraceae bacterium
GCTTTTTTTCTGCTGCCCGACGGTAAACGAAGTGGTGCAGGTAAAACGGACGGTATCTTTCTGCAGCAGTTCTGCCTGATATAAATGGATGTTCTTTTGAGGAATTTTCGTTCCCAGAAAAACGCAAGGATCTGTGCTGCTCTGGTAAAGACCGCAGTAACGGGTATCGGGTTGTGTCGATCCCTTTTTACCGATCAGATGCAAGCCAGCATGAGCCACTTCTTTGCCGATACAAGGCACGCTGCGTCCGGACAGATCAACACCTTTTTCCTGATAAGTCAGATAAAGGGCAATGCTCTGGCAGTCAAGCGGCCCGGAACTGCTTAGTTCGAGCACACAGCTGGTGCCTGCAGGCTCAGATGTCAAAGAACAGATCAGCTTGATTTTGTCAAAGGCACCTTCATACAGGGAGGTTCCATCTTCTATGCCCGTTTCGTGAAGATCGAAATCCTCTTTTTTCAGGCGCACACGCCCTTTTTTCATGCTGATTTCAAAATCAATGTCAATAAAGTTATTCCCCGGTAGTCTTCCCAGATCCATTGTTGCCTCTCTTTTCTTTGCTGTTGTCCCGTCAAAACGGGCTGTTTCAATGCTTGACGGACGAACCTAAAGCTCAAACAAACGGCGCGGATAGTCAGTCAACTCCTCGACGCCGTCTTTTGTTATCCTGACAGTATCTTCAATGCGCAATCCCGTCTGGGTTTGATTATCACCCAGAAAGATATCAACACAAAAACTCATGTTTTCTTCCAGCACCCAATCCGAAGATGTTTCAATCCAGGGGGCTTCACCCTCCATGAGTCCATTACCATGGCAGGGGCCATACAGCAGCCAGTCGCCATAACCCAGTTTTTCCACAGTCTGCACATGCCTTATGGCGACCTCTGCTGCCGGTACGCCGGCTTTCAGGTGATTGATCACACTTTTCTGAGCTGCATACCCGGCTTCAATCAGCTTGCGCTGCGCATCTGTCGCTTTGCCGAAAACAACAGGTCGGCCGATTGATGAAGCATACCCGGCTACACGGGCACCAATCTGCAGAAAAGTCAAGTCACCTGGATGGATCACTTTATGTCTCGGCCGGCTGATCGCCTGATTGGTCCCTGAACCTGTCAACACCCACAGGGGATAGGACTCTCTTTCTGCTCCCAGTTCATGCATCTTGCCCAGTGCCAGACCGACGACCTGTGTTTCTGTCATCCCCGGCTTGATCTGGTTGAGCACATAGTCGAAAGTCTGATGGGTAATCTGAGCGGCAGCGCGCATGCACTTCAGTTCATTTTCACTTTTAATCATACGCAAGGCCATTACCAGGTCATCTGCTTTTTCGATCGGTATGCAGCCAAAGTCGCTGAGTGCTTGTTGCAGGGCTGTATAAACACCTATAGTCATGAGGCTAAGTCCTGCTACACCCAGTTTACCTGGTTTTTTACCAGCCAGTGCTTCATGAAAAACAGACTGGAAGGTATCCAGTTTTTTACCCGGATATTCCGGTTCAGAAGATTCTCGGAAAGCCTTAAGCAAACGGATATCCGCGACCCGAGACCGGTCTGCCGCATAGGTCAGGCTCTCCGGTCCGATCAGCAGTAATGGATCGCCTTGAACAGGAATCAGGACACCGGCGGTTTCGAACGATGGCCAATAATCGCTGAAATAGCGCACAAACTGTGGCTCAGCCTCGTTACCGTAGGCTAAAAGTAGATCAAACCCGCTATGGGCCATCTTGTCTTGAACGGCCAGAATGCGTTGCTTAAATTCATTTTGGGGTATGCTTGTCATCATGATCTTCCTCCCTTGTCGGCCTCATCATCTTTAAGACGATACGGATACATCCATAAAATCAGCGGGGTTTTCCACAATAAGCTGATGGATCTGCGTATCAGACAAGCCCTCTTCCTGCAGCATAGGCACGATATTGACCAGAACATGGTCATAGCCCCAGCCGCCATAGGAGCGCAGCAAGGTTTTCAGGCAGACATCACAGCTGAGCAGCAGCTGCCTGACATGACCGGCATCCACCAGTTTTCTGATCAGCCTGACTCTGGCCACATCGCTGACAAAACAGCCGTAGCCGGAGTTACGCACATCACGGTCAATGAAATACTCTTTGCCGAAATTATCAAATTCGATATACAGCCCTTTTTCCAGCAGCCTGAAGATATAATCTTCTCTGTTTTCCACGTCGATGTGGCAAATGTTGATCCGGTTCGGGGCAACGCCTTCCTGCAGCAGGATATCCGCGGCTTCCAAGCCGTGGGTTGTCCAGGGATTAATATGGACATGCATGGATACATTTGTGTGCTTCTGGGCCAGGGCAGCTGCCCGCAACACACACCGTTCGCTGTCTGAGAACCATTCACTGATACCAATTTCTCCGATAAACCCGGCTTTTATCCCGGTATCCTCAACGCCGACTTCAATTTCCCTGACCATACCGGCAGCTATCTCTTCGTCAGATAGATCGCGCAGCGTGGCCGGGTGGCTTGACTCGACGTAAAAACCTGTTCCCATAACCACGTGAAGACCCGTTTTACGGGCGATTTGCCGAAGCGCGCGGGGATCACGACCAATACCCGGCATTGTCGCATCCACAACCATCCTGCCGCCTGCCGCCTTGAAATAAAGCAGTTCTCTGGTTTGCAGCTCATGATCATCAAGGCACAAGTTATCCAGAAAAGCATAAGGATCACGCTTAAGGATCCCAAGGTTATCCATTCTGACTTTTTCTTTGGCAGGGTCTGCTACGCCTTTGACAGGATGAGCCTGGAAGAAATTGCCAAGATCAATCAAAATGTGTTCGTGTGGCGAAATAATGCCAAAGTCTTTACGTTCAATTTTGCCCAACACGGTCTGTAACGACATCTGTTCCACCTCTTCTTCTGTGTAGTCAGTCAGCTTCCAGACTGTCTGGTTTTCCAGGCTTGTCTAGACCGGTTTGTGATCCGGTAGCTGTGTTCTATCAAAATAACTGTATTCATCCGGAACTTCTATTGGTGCCGGGAATGCGTGAGGTATCAGCGGATGTCCGCATTTTCTCACATACCGCATCTGCTGTTCTTTTCGTTGCATTTTGCTCATGATATCTTGCGCCGACCAGTAGCGGCTTATTTTCTCCCGACCAGCCTGGATAATGGGCTGGCAGGTATGGTTATCCCGCAGATCGTGGCATTCGCCAGGATCTTCTGTCAGGTTGAAAAGCTGACAGGAGTCAGTTTCGTGGAAATAAACCATTTTCCAGGAATCCCATCGCAACATGCAAGACGGAAGATTACCCAGCATCCCATAACAGTCCGCAAAAATTTCGCTATGCAGATGACAGGAGCTTTCTCCTGTCAACAGGGGCAACAAGCTGAGTCCGCTGATCTGCGGCAGTGGTTCGGCTTTTCCAATGTCCAGCAGTGTCGGTGCGAGGTCGATAAGGCTGATTGGCTGAGTGACCGTCTGGTTTCTTTGGATTTTTTGCGGGAAGGACACAATCAGGGGGATGCCTACGGACCCTTCGTAAAAATTGCTTTTCCACCACAAGCCTTTTTCGCCTGCCATATCGCCATGGTCTGAGCAGTAGATTACAACGGTGTTGTCAGCATCACCTGAACTGGATACAGCATCCAGGACCAAGCCGATATTCCTGTCCATCTCAGTAACCAGACCATAATAAGCAGCCCGTGCCCTGCGGTTTTCAAGCGGGCTGATCAAATGAACACCGTGGCGTTCACGCCATTTGCTCATGGCCGGATGCAGTTGTGCCAGTTCGGACTTTGAGGGTGTTCCAACTTCCGGTAAAACCGCCATATAATGATCGAACAAGTCTTTATCTGCAATATACGGATCATGCGGCAGAACATATCCGACGACCAGGCAGTAAGGCCGGCCTTCTGCCGGCCTGCTTTTAATATAATCGCAAGCCAGTTCAGTGACTTTGAGATCATAATACTGATAGGGCTGCTTGCCATAACCAGACATTTTGACTGAGTAATCACTCATTCCGTTGACAAAAGGATGTCGGGGATCCGGAACGCCGTCATTTCTTTTCCATACATTCAGCCGATCTGGTATCGGTTCGCCAAACAATCGCTTTTCAAAACCATGAAACTGGTCGATGCCCACAAAATGCATCCTGCTGCATAAAACAGTCTCATAGCCAGATGCACCCAGCCCATGGGCAAAAGTGGGAATCTCTGAAGACAACTCACATTGGTTGGTCCAGCATTCAATTTCTGAAGGATACCGGCCGGTCATGAAACCCATTCTGGAGGGAACACACAGCGGATTAGAACAGTAGGCTTGTGAGAAAAGGACCCCTGAGGCTGCCAGAGCATCCAGATTAGGGGTTTGAACATAGGGATCACCAGCGCAACTCATAACATGCGGATTGTGTTGATCACTCATAATCATAATAATATTTGGCGGACCGGACCGATCAGTCGGATTCGCGTTCATAGGCACAACCCCTTTCTGTATTCAGATTATGCTTACATGTTGAGTATGCAGGTTCAAAGCAGGTTGTGCAAGTCTAGTCATGCGAATGATGGTTTTTCTGCGCTTTAGTCAGTGATATGCTTGATTGAGTTTGACCACTTGCTGGGCAGCCCGTTCGTTGATTGCCCGCTGAGCTATCCGGCGCCTGGCATAGAAAAACACGGCAACCTGACCCATACCAGCCAGTGTCCAGGTCACCGGATAGCTGACAAAAAGCATCACTGGCGTCGGGTACAGGGCAAAAACTGTCACCAGCCAGATAATTCGCATCAGGCAGGCGCCAACCAGCGTACTGATCATCGGCAGAACCGAAAAACCCATCCCGCGGCTCAGGCCCGGAAAGACACTCATGATACCACACGTAAAATAGACCATCATCATGATCCGCATACGCATCATACCCAGCTCGATGACCGCCAGGTCTGTTGTATAGATCGATAACAGCGGCCTGCTGAAGAGTACAATACTGCCTCCGAGAACAAACCATGTGCCAAAGATAAGCATAGCGCAGATTTTGGCAACCTCATCAATTCGCTTATACTGCCGGGCACCCATGTTCTGGCCGGTAAAGGTGATGGCTGCGTTATAATAGGCGTTCATTGAGGTTCCAACAAAACTCTCAATATTTCCTGATGCTGAACTGGCTGCAACCATGGTGGAGCCAAATGAATTGACAGCAGACTGGATCAGGACATTGGAAATGGAAAAGAGGAGGTTCTGTACACCTGCGGGCAGGCCAATGCGGATAATTTGCAGTAGTTTTTCCCGATCAACACGTAACTGTCGGGGAATCAGGCGGATGGCACCCTCGCTTCTGTACAGGCAGACCAGAATCAGCGTCATGGCCAGATACTGGGCAATGGTCGTGGCCCAGGCAACACCATCAACAGTCATGTGCAGCACCGTGATAAAGAACAGGTTCAGGAGGACATTTACAATACCGGAAACGACCAGGTAATACATGGGGCGGCGGCTGTCGCCTACAGCCCTCAGGATGCCAGCACTGAAGTTATAGATCATGCTGGCCGGGAT
This sequence comes from Oscillospiraceae bacterium, assembly GCA_012521915.1. GTDB lineage: Bacteria > Bacillota > Clostridia > Saccharofermentanales > UBA5734 > JAAYBY01. Next base: position 5,512 of record JAAYLM010000089.1, read on the forward strand.
ACCGAGGAAGTAGATCCTCATATAAAGGACAGATAAGTCAATGATATCATCAGGCGTACCCATCATCGTCAACAGCGGCTTGCAGAAAGCTAGGCCAAGGCCCATGACCAGCAGGCCACCCAGCGCACTGATGATAACCGTTGTATGGACAGACCTGCTGACTGCGTCTGGTTTGTTCGCGCCATAATCCTGCGCCACAACGACACTGGTACCAACGGACAAACCCATAAAGAAATTGACAATCAGATTGATCAGTGCCCCTGTCGCGCCGACGGCTGCCAGCGAAATGCTGCCGGTAAAACGCCCGACGACAATCATATCCGCAGTGTTAAACAGAAGCTGCAGGAAATTCATCGCCATGATGGGCAGGGCAAAACGAACGATCTTTCCGAATAGCGGGCCCTTGGACAAATCAGTTTTGTTACTGATTATAGCCATCACAAAAGACCACACTCGGTCTGGCGCTTTATGAACAGGTTCCCATCAGCACAAATAATCAGCCCGTGACGATGCTTCAACGTGCTGCCTGACTGCTGCCGCGATCGATTTAAATAAACCAAACCATCCATATCGTATGAATATACCATAATCAACTTTATTTTTCCACGGCATCAGATCAGCGGATACCTCTATGTCCGTCAGCAGGGTTCAATCAGGAAAATACCTCAGCTGCACAGATACGCCGTCAGGATCATAAACGTAAAAATAACGTGTGCCATCATCGGGAAACTGCACTGGCGACGGCTTCAGTCCCCGGGCAACAGCCAGTTCGTGCATGGTTTCCAGCATATCGGTCTCAAAACAGATAAACATACCCGTGCCGGAAAAAGTCTGACCGCCTGGGATGTGGAGCAGCTCCAGCTCAGTCTCACCCTCACCGTTTGTCAGAAAGGCCAGTTCGGCATTTCCTGCAGAAAAGCGACGGGCCATCTTAAGTCCTGTCATGGCCGTATAAAAGGCGATGGACTGGTCCAGGTCCTTGACACGGAAGGTGATGTGTTTGATATGCATGATCAATATCCTTTCTTTTGCTTCGCAAAAATGTATGGGTTTTCTGTACAATGGCTTTTGGGCTTTGCGACAATTTTTACTGCTGATCAGGGCGTGATGGCTATACCTTCAGCTGTAATGAAAAACAGCTGTAGCCCGGCAGGTATGGCTGATACGGACGCGCACCCAGTGCGCCGAATAACCATCAGGGAAAACATGCGTCACCTCTTGTCCGGGTGGTACCGTGATGCTGGCATAACAGCTCCAGGTGTCGTCTGCCTGGAAATCAACCTGAAGTGAGAACTGAACATCATGGTCAGCGTCATGTGATAGCACCACTTTTTTATGGATATAGCAGGCCATCAGATAGGGGTCACTGGGTACACCGGCTGTCATATAGGTTTGATAACACGGGCCACCAGTCCCTCCGGGAGCGCCAAAACGCCATAGATCATCCACATTACCCAGCCAGATACCCGTTTTACCGTCTGTTGAAATGATGCAATGCTCACCAGCTTGAGACGGATCCACTCCGGAAAGGACAAGAAGACCCCGCCAGGAAGCAAAGTCATGAATATGCAAATTATGGGATGTGATCGGTTTCATGCGCTGCATCCCGCCGGACCCTTTCCGGGGCAACTCATAAAAAGTACCACAGGCATTAAGCAGACTACGTTCAGTAACGACCTCCCGAATACAACGTTCAGCCTGACCGTCCACAGAAGCATGACCCTTAGGCAAGCGAAAACGCCGGCCTTCATCATCGATCAGGAGTACAGAGGCCTGATCAACCGTGTAAGGGGTATCCAGTTTTAGCCGCTCCTTCACTTCAGGCGCCCATTCACCCGATTCTGTTGGATCCAACTGCAGGTCACTTCCTATTGTATAGATACCGTCATCTGTCATCAGTTGCAGCGTCATATCTTTATGTTCGGTTACGTAGAGAAGCTCCGGCTTGTCCTTTCTTCCCGGACGGACAAGACCTGCAATCAGGCCGGGATCACAGGAAGCATGTGTTTCCGGCAGAAAATCAAGAGAAGCAGATACATCGCTGGCATCATTAAGCGGGCGGACACGGATCCATTCTGCCTTCAGTTCATCCGGGAAAACCAGATAAGCATAGTTCAATGACGGCACATCCTGATGATCGATGACACGCCACCTGCCATCTCCAGAAAAATCCGCTTCAACCTGAAAGCGTACAAGACTATAGTGACCGTTGCGAATATGCAGGACGCGCCTTGCAAACCCTGCAAAAAAGACAGGATCGGAAGCAAGGTCGCCCATTAAATTTTCATGTTGCCAGATACCACACCAGCCGGCTGGTTTCCCCATTTTTTCCAGATCATCTGCTGTCGCGAACCACAGGTTCGACTGCTGCCGGCCAAGCTGGGGATTGCCAAACATGCTGGCATCGTCACAAGCAAAAACCAGCTGGCCATTCCAGGCTTCAAAATCAACAATCATTTTCAGATGACGTGATATTGGCCTGATACCGGCAGTCGTATAGGGCGTGAAGTTTGGCGGGAAGGTATACAAGGCACCGTGCATGCACATAAGGTAAGCATACCCCGGTAATTCACGAATACGAGGCCACTCTGTGTACCAGCCATGATCTGCATCCTGCGTGTAGCTGGCCTTGGGCAGCCGATAAACCTGCCAGGTATCGTTCAGCCTTACATTCAACAGTACAGACTTGTTATCCCAGCCCAGAGCCCAGATCACACTCTGGTTGTCTCGCGGACCTTGCAGCCCGCCGGGTCCGGTAACTTCTGTATATTTGTTGCGGTCAATGATTTTCCAGCTGGATGCCAGCTGCGCGTCACCCAGGCCGTTCCATTCAGCTAAAACACCACCGTTCCCGTTGTTGGTGAAAAAGAAATGCCCTTGTCCCGAATAACCACCTTTGCCATGGGAGCCCGGCAGGCGGATAGCCGGGTCAATACGGGTATGCAGCCTCATACAGTCGGCAAATTCTTCCAGCTTATCCCGGCGCAGGCGCTGCCATGCAAGCGTATGGACATCGATCTCATACATGCCGTCTTCCATGGTGTTCAAATAGACTTTATTTTCAGGATCAGATAAATGTCTGCCAACACCTGTCATCCTGCCTCTGAGAATGTTCGGGTCCAGTGATCGAACCACGCCCTTTTGATCGATAAAATACAATCCTATGATCAGCTGCCCGGTTTCTTTGTGGACAAAGCGGTTGGCATGCGTGCCACCGACACTTTCCGGCCGGACGGTCAGCTGGAGGTTCTCATCCAGCTGATACAGTTTATTGTCATCCCCTTTGTAGCCCGAGGCCGGATAGGTCATGAACCATAGGCTCCCCTTCCAGGCGGCTACTGCGCCGATCCCACATTCTGTCGTGCCATCATTGGTTACAGCCAAATGAGGATATATGCCACTATATCGTCTGGGAAGTACATGACTGGTCATTGTAAAATCCTCCTAGTTCAATTGCACTTCTTACGGTCTGTATCTGTTGCGGTTGCTTCTATTATAATTCAGATTGACCAACTTACCCCATGATTTTCCTTTGCATGTATCCTGTAAAATGCATATACTGGAAAAAAGCACGACGAGGAGGCCTTGACATGAAGCTGAAAATTATGACCTATAATGTCTGTTCCGGGCGAAACTTCGACAACGATCGGATCATTAACATACGTGATGCCGGCAAAGGCATTCAGAAGTATGCGCCGGATATTGTCGGACTCAATGAAATGCGTAGTCTGGGACACATCGACCAGGATTTTACAGACCAGGCCAAAACTTTAGCCGACATGCTGGGTTATCATTATTATTTTGCCAGGGCGATACAGTTTGAAGGTGCCGGCCCGTATGGCAATGCCCTGCTATCACGTTTCCCCATTCTGGCGGCAGAAACGCACCTGGTTGAAGATCCGCCAGTTAAAGACGAAGAGGTGTATTACGAAACACGCTGCGTTCTCAAGGCTGAACTGGACATTCCGGGCGGTCTCAGCGTCTATGTCAGCCATTACGGTCTGGCTTGCAGTGAGGAGCGTAACGCGGTCAAAAAAACGCTCGAACTCATTCAAAAAGACAGTCAACCAATTGTATTCATGGGTGACTTGAATATGCAGCCGCATGATGAAAAGCTGCTGCCGATTTACGAAGTACTGATTGATACAGCAAAGGCAAGTGGCGATATGCTGCTGACATTCCCTTCTGACAAACCGGACAGGAAGATTGACTACATTTTTGTTTCTGAAAA
>JAAYLM010000516.1 GCA_012521915.1 Oscillospiraceae bacterium
ATCTTCATTCGGAGCGGGTATGGGAAGGCTGCGTGAGGTATGCGGTGCCGTAAGCGGAATGTTTATGGTGGCAGGCATGAAATACGGATATATCGACGTAAAGGATAGAGAGGCTAAAACTGAGCATTATAAAATGATACAGGAGCTTGCGGAACAATTTAAAACGGATAATCATTCCATTATTTGTCACTATAATCAAATAAGCCCAAAACATTTTTAGTTACTTTTCTAAAATGTTACTGTTTTATCTGCCCAATCTACCAGCTTCAGGCAATCTATCATTGTTGATAGCGGGCAGACGTCGCTTCCGTCCATGTTCCTCGATTTCAGGCACGTTCCGCAAGCGAGAAGTTCACCGCCCACTTCATGAAAAGCCGTTACCTGAGCGGCCACGTCGAATTTGTCGTGGTGAAGGTTCTCTATTTCAACGGCTTCTCCCATGAGAAACACCTTAACTTCATGCCCGTTCTTTTTGGCTGTAACGGCAAAACGCATCGCGTTCCATGACTTTTCAAATTTTTTTGTCTCGATAATAATTCCCAGTTTCATAGAAAAGACCTCCATCATTAATAGAGCCCCGCCACTATGATTATACCATAACGGCGGGACTATTTTTACCTATTGAGCCATGAATAACTCTATATCTGAATCAGCGGTACCGATGCCTGCTATTCCAAACTTTTCAACCAGCACTTTGGCCACATTAGGTGACAAAAAACCCGGTAGTGTTGGACCGAGGTGGATGTTCTTCACGCCCAAAGACAGCAGCGCTAAGAGTACAATAACGGCCTTCTGCTCGTACCAGGCGATATTATACACAATCGGCAGTTTGTTAATGTCATCGAGACCAAACACTTCTTTGAGCTTCAACGCGATGACAGCCAATGAATAGGAGTCATTGCACTGACCGGCGTCCAGCACTCTTGGAATCCCGCCGATATCGCCCAGCTTCAGCTTGTTATAGCGATACTTCGCACAGCCTGCTGTCAGAATAACGGTGTCCTTTGGCAGCTTTTCTGCAAACTCAGTGTAATATTCTCTGGACTTCATGCGTCCGTCACAGCCGGCCATAACGAAAAACTTCTTAATCGCTCCGGATTTGACGGCATCGACAACCTTGTCGGCTAGGGCAATTACCTGATTGTGCGCAAAGCCGCCGACAATGCTGCCGGTTTCAATTTCATCGGGTGCAGGAAGAGTTTTGGCAAGCGCGATGATCTCGGAAAAATCTTTTTTGCCGTTTTTATCCGCCATAATATGCTTACAGCCGGGATAGCCGGTGGAACCGGTGGTAAAAATTCTGCCTCTGACCTCCTCGCTTCTGGGCGGGACGATGCAGTTGGTGGTAAACAGGATGGGACCATGGAAGGAAACAAATTCATCAAGCTGCTTCCACCAGGCGTTGCCGTAGTTGCCCGCGAAATTATCATATTTTTTGAAAGCGGGATAATAATGAGCGGGGAGCATTTCGCTGTGGGTATACACATCCACACCGGTACCCTTTGTCTGATCCAACAATTGTTCCAGATCGATAAGGTCGTGGCCGGAAATCAGAATCGCCGGATTCTTTCTGACACCAATATTGACCTCGGTGATTTCGGGATTACCGAATCTGGATGTGTTGGCCTCGTCCAGAAGCGCCATAACCTTTACGCCGTATTCGCCGGTTTTTAACGTCAGCGCGACCAGATCATCGGCAGTAAGGGAATCATCCAGCGTCGCCGCCAGCGCCTTATAGATAAAGGCGTTTATATCCAGATTTCCCTTCCCGATGTTCTTTGCATGCTCGGCA
>JAAYLM010000090.1 GCA_012521915.1 Oscillospiraceae bacterium
GAAAACATCACTGTTGCTGTACATTGACCCTGACTGGAAACTGCTTTATGCTGACAGAGGACGCTAATTTTCCTCTTGATTCAGTTATGCCAACAAAGGAGATATCAGCCATGCCAAATAGAATGACTCCGGCTCAGCGGGCAAAAACAGTTTATCGCGGCGAAAAGCCCGATCGAATCCCTTTTACAGTCTATGAGAGCAAAGTGATTGGCAAGCCTTATGAGCAGGAAGTGCGCGCCAATGATGTTTGTCTGCTCAAGAGAAATGTCTCCTGGCAGATTGTGACCCCGCATGTACAGACAAAACAACAAACCATCCTGACCCCGGAAGGCCACCGCCGCACACAGACCTTTCTGGAAACACCATATGGCACCTTGCGTTCAGCAACTGAGGTTGCAGACAAATTGGATATTGACACATCCTGGAATAAAGAAAGACTTTTCAAAAGCGCTGAAGACTATCGCAAGCTGATGTTTTACTTTCAGGATATGACCATCGTAAAAAATGACACAGCCATTGCCGACGCTGCCAGGTTAGATCAGGAAAACGGTGATGTGCTGGTCAGGGACACAATCGGGCTGGAGCCGATGCAGGAGTTGATCTCCAGCATCATGGGTGTCGAAACTTTCTGCTATGAGTGGATGGACAATCGTGATGAGATGGAAAAGCTACTGGCTGTCATGAGCGAAAGAGCTTTGGAAAAAGCTGCCATTGTTGCTGCTACCCCACTCAGCATGGCCAATTACGGAGGTAACGTAACGCCACAGATCATCGGACGGGAAGCCTTCATGGAACATTATATGGCACGCTATGCTGATGCTTATCCCTTTTTTCAACAGGCTGGCAAGCTTATGGGTGTCCATCTGGATGGGTCGAACGCACCCATTATGGACTTGATTGCCCAAAGCAAAATGGATTATGTAGAAGCTTATGACCCCTCCATGAGCCCGCCGGTACATGAAGCCATGCGGATGTTTCCGGATAAAATACTCTCCATAAACTGGCCCAGCGCCCGGCAGTTGGGCACACGGGGGCAAATCATGCAGGCCACGACAGATATCCTGGCTGAAGTCACTGATTTCAACCGCTTTATCATGGGGATCACCGAAGACATACCTTCCTGGAAATTTGCGGAAAACATTAAGGCGATCGCGGACGCGCTTGCGCAATGGGGCGACCTGTCCTGACGCCAGGCAAAGATCACGATGCCATTGGCATTGACCAGTGCCGCAGAGATTGTGGCCAGAAGCAGTAAGACCAGATTGGCAGAATGAGGGAGTAATCCATGAACACAAGAGAACGCTACCTGCAGACCATCCTGTTTCAAAATCCGGACCGTATCCCCTTGAACCCCGGCGGTCCCCGTGAGTCAACTCTGGCTGCCTGGCATCAGCAGGGACTGCCTGAAGGCACCGATTATCTTGCTTTCGCGCTCAATGAACTGGGCATCAGCCAGGAAGCTCGCCTGCGCTGGCACGGGATCGGCTGCACAAGCAAGATGATTCCGGAATTTGAACCCCAGGTCCTGGCCCACGAAAACGGCCATTACATCATACGGGACTGGATGGGCGCCGTTACAGAGATATCCGATCGTTATGATGAATCCTATCTGCGGACAGCCAAAGATTTCGTGACGCGCCGCTGGCACCGCTTTCCCGTTGAAACACGGGCCGACTGGGCTGAAATGAAACTGCGTTACCAGGCTCAGGATCCGGCCAGACTGCCTGAAGATCTGGCTGGCAAAGCCCAACATGCCAGGCATGATGGTGCGGTGCTGACAGAAACCTTCAATGGCGTATTCTGGCAGCTGCGGGAATGGTGCGGTCTGGAAAATCTTTGTATCATGATGATTGAGGATCCTGATTTCGTCTGGGAAATGGCTGAATTCTGGGGTGATTATATCCTGAGTCTGATCCTTCAGCTGACAACCCGTATCAGTCCGGACCGTATCATTATTTCTGAAGACATGGCTTATAAAGCCCACAGCATGATTTCACCTGCCATGACCCGCCAGTTCATTCTGCCACAATACCAGAAATGGCTGCCCGCGTTAAGAAACGGCGGTTGTTCCGTTGTTGAGCTGGATAGTGACGGTTGTGTGGATGAGCTGATCCCGATCTGGATTGAAGCAGGCATCAACTGCTGCAGCCCGATTGAGGTAGCCGCCTACTGTGATATTCTGGAATACCGCAGGCTTTACGGTCGGAAGATGGCCTATATGCAAGGCATTGACAAGCGCTTGATCGCTCAGGGCGGTCAGGCACTGACCTCACATATCCAGGAGATCGTTCCCGTGCTGTTCCAGGATGGCGGTTACATACCGGGTTGTGACCACGGGGTGCCGCCGGATATCTCCTGGCAGAACTATCTCGCTTTCATCCGTCAACTGGCTGAGTTAAGCGGCTGGCTCTGAGCTTCCAGAACCAAACGGCCAGCCCAATGGCAGGATCATACAAGATGGTACTGGGATCTCACACACTGTTTCCAGGTAATCATTTGTTGATTTTACTGATAAGCAATCGAGAAGCTGCTGTGAAGATAGTAAGAATAGGTTACGAAACGCTTCAGCGTGTGCGCGATCTCTATCCTAACAATAACTTCATCCAGATGGGTATGGATATAGCAGATGGGCGGGGGCGGCATATCGACCATCATCTTGTTGATCTGTTCATCAGGGGATCTATTTAACAATATCTTCAACCAATCCCTGGCAGAGAACCCAGTTGTAGGAAACGACTGATGAAAATAAATTTCCAGGTCACGTGACCAAAGGCAGGAGGCCAATCAGCCATGCATACTGAGACAATAGAACAGGTCATGCAAACTTATAAAACCGACCCGGAAAAAGGTCTGACAGCTGAACAGGTTCAAGAAAACTTGCTGCGATATGGCCAGAATGTTCTCCAGCAGCAAAAGAAAAAGCCGTTGTTCCTGAAATTCCTGGAGCAATTCAAAGATGCCATGATCGTGATTCTTTTACTGGCGGCAGCTGTTTCGTTTGCTGTGGCGGTTCATGAACAGGAGTCTTTTTTTGAGCCGATTTTGATTGTGGCAATCGTCATACTCAACGCGGTCATCGGCTTGATTCAGGAAAACAAAGCAGAGAAAGCACTCGACGCGCTCCGCCAGATGTCATCGCCACAAGCCATGGTTATCCGACACGGACAGAAACAGAATATTCCTGCCAGCCAGCTGGTTCCGGGCGACCTTATTGAAATCCAGGCAGGCGACTTTGTTCCGGCAGATGCCCGCGTGGTCGACGCTTTCAACCTGAAAGCCGAGGAATCCGCCTTAACCGGTGAATCAGCATCCGTAGAAAAATCCGCGACGGTCAAGGTCGCCGCAGATGCTGCAATCGGTGACCGCTTCAATATGCTATACCAGGGAAGCGGCATTGTCTATGGACGTGCTCTTGCTGTCGTCACTGCAACCGGCATGCAAAGTGAAATGGGCAAAATCGCGACACTCCTTTCACAAGAAGAAGAAACAATGACACCTTTGCAGAAGAAACTGGCACAACTAGGCAAATATCTCGGATTGGCCGCTTTGATCGCCTGTGCGGTTATCTTTGTCATTGGGCTTACTGAAGGTATGCCGGTCATTGATGTCTTCATGGTCGCTATCGCACTGGCCGTTTCAGCGATACCGGAAGGCCTGCCGGCCATCATCACGGTCATTCTGGCCATCGGCGTGCAGCGCATGGTAAAGAAGAACGCGATCATCCGGAGATTGCCGGCTGTTGAAACACTGGGCAGTGCTTCTGTTATCTGTTCAGACAAAACCGGCACATTGACACAAAACCAGATGACCTTGACCCGGGCCTATACCATCAAGGGCCAGGTGAGCGAAGCAATATCAGCGGACAACACGCACGCGATCAGGAACCTGCTGGCCATGGCCACACTCTGCAGTGACGCAACCCTACAAGTGGATGGCGATGAAATCCAGCGGCTGGGTGATCCGACAGAAACCGCGATTGTCTATGCCGCTTATCTGAACGGCATTGACAAGAAGACATTGGAAGAAAACCATCCGCGCCTTGCTGAACTGCCTTTCGATTCTGACCGGAAAATGATGACAACAGTCCATCAGATGGACGGAAAACTGACAGTCATTGTCAAAGGGGCTTTCGACCAGATTGCCCGTCGTTGCCAGCCAGCACATGTAGAGACAGGTGAAGCTGTGATGGAGCATATGAGCGAACAAGCCCTGCGGGTTCTGGCCGTTGCCTATAAAACAATTGATCGGCTGCCCGATCAGCCTGCCTCAGAAAACCTGGAAAATGATCTCACGTTCCTCGGCCTGGTCGGCATGATTGATCCGCCCCGTCCGGAAGCACGCGATGCAGTAGCGGTTTGCCGGAATGCAGGTATACAGCCTATCATGATCACCGGAGATCACCTGACAACGGCCAAAGCCATCGCCCGGCAACTGGACATCTACCGCGAAGGTGATCTGTCGATCAGCGGTCAGGCGCTGACAGCCATGAGTCAGCAACAGCTGGATGACGAAGTGGAAAAAATTACGGTATATGCCCGCGTCTCGCCTTCAGATAAAATCAGAGTCGTCAAAGCCTGGCAGAAAAAAGGGATAGTTGTCGCCATGACAGGTGACGGAGTTAATGACGCGCCGGCTCTTAAAGCCGCGGATATCGGCTGTGCCATGGGTATTACAGGCACAGAGGTCGCTAAAGGGGCCGCGGACATGGTACTGACAGACGATCATTTTGCAACCATTGTAGCTGCTGTCCACGAAGGCAGAGGGATCTATGCCAACATCAAGAAAGTGGTCGGCTTCCTGCTAGGTACAAACATTGGTGAGATCCTGACTGTTTTCTTTGCTATGCTGATCTGGAAACAAACACCTTTATTGTCCATGCAGCTGCTTTGGATCAATCTGGTGACTGATAGCCTGCCTGCAATTTCACTGGGTATGGAACCAGTAGAACATGATGTCATGCAGCAAGCGCCCCGGCCAAAAGATGAGAGCATTTTTGCTCAAGGCCTGGGGGTTCGTATTGCTTTCCAGGGTCTTCTTTTCGCATTGCTGACTTTGGGGGGATTCCTCCTGGGCTGGCATCTTAATGGAAATGTCGCCCAAGGCAGAACCATGGCCTTCCTGGTTTTATCCTTGTCTCAGATCATCCACGCCTATAACATGCGTTCCCATCATTCACTGTTTCATATTGGCTGGTGGACCAATCAATGGCTTGTCAGAGCGACACTTGTTTCAGTGGCAGCGACACTCTTGCTTGTTTTGATCCCACCGATCGCTCATGTCTTCGGTCTGGCCGGGTTGACTGCGGCTTTCTATGGTTATGCGCTGCTGCTTTCCCTGATGCCGCTTCCGCTATTGGAGCTTGCCAAGAAACTGCATCTGATAAAAGCCTGACTTAACCTGTTGCGCGGTTCGGCATACAAAAGTTGTTTTTGCGGGAAATAGCAAAAGGGTCTTGCTGCCTGCCATCTTCATTCAGATGGATGAGCCGGGGAATACGCCAAAAATATCTCTGCTTATGACATTATCGAGCAGTTCTGCGATTTTTTCATCAGCCCATACTTTTTGCAGGCAGGTATGCGCACCGGCTTTTTCTTCCTGCCAGCAGCTCTTCCCTGTCAAATCGACAACCATGCGCCCGTTACCCGACAGTCTGTAAAGCGGTTCATAGCCGAAAACAGCAGCCCAGACTGCTGTCAAATCCCAGCTGGGCCTGCCTTCCGGTGCGTGCAGCCGATACGCTTCACGAACAGGGTGATCTTCTGGCATCCCCGCCCAGCGTCGGCCACTGATGATGCTGGCCCCGATTTCAAAAGTTGAAGAGACTATCGGCGCTGGCCAGTCTGAGCAATCTGTCCTGTCTGCCAGGGGCTGCATGGCGAAATTCCATTCCCTGCCACAGGCAGCACCACCCATAATGACCGTCCGTCTTATTTTTGCCTTGATCAATGTCCTGATGTCCTGGCAGCTGATGTGTTCGTTTTCAGCCATAAGACAATTGTAAAGATTGATCAGCGGACCAATCGCCACCAGCACAACACTGTTGTCCGGCTGCTTACGCAGTCGCTCAATGATCAGACCGGTCGCATCCGGGGCGCAGCAGGTTCGATTTATGTCTTTCCGGGCCAGGTGCTCATTAAAGCGACGATATTCCGGCGCGTCAAGAAAATTCGGAGCCTGCAATGTCCCTACAGGGATATCTGCCTGCCGGTAGGCCTCGTTGATTACATGGACGCACGGTACACCATATGGGCTGGATGTGCAATGGGTTACCGCAAGAATGCGGCACAACCGGTAATGCGCGCATACATGAAGCAGTGCCAGGGCGCCAACATCGTCGACATCGGGGCCGATATCCGTGTCCAGAATGATTGAAACAGGTTGATCAGGTATGACGACACCATCATTTTCTAATCTGCGGAGAAAATCATCCATGTTTCACCTCTCTAATTTTATTTTTTGCAGGATTGACGGGCCTGCTGCAAATTAACCGCTGGTAAAGAATCCTCTGGTGCCGAGACAGCAACAGGCTTTGCCAGGCTCTTCAAGAGAGGGATGGTCAGGATCAGGGAAAGTAAAAAAGACAGTACATCAGAGATAGGCTGACTGATCTGTAGGCCGGGAATGCCAATCAGTCTGGGCAGCACGTAAACCAGCGGTACAAAAAACATGCCTTGGCGGGCCAAGGCCAGGACAGATGCCTTGGCACTGGCACCGATTGTCTGAGTGATCATCATGGCCAGAATGGTGAAAGACAGGAGCGGCAAGGCCAGCAGATGGTAACGAAGCGCTGCCGCACCGATCCGGATCACCTCTGGATCCTCTTTCTGAAAAAAGGCAATGACTTCCGGGGCTACCAGCAAACCGACCAGACTGAAGACGACCAGGATGGATGTCGTGATCTTGACGCTGAACCAGAAGGCTTTGTTGACCCTGTCATAGCGACCAGCCCCGTAGTTGAAGCCACAGACCGGTTGAAAACCTTGTCCAAAACCCAATAACGCGGAAAGGCCAAACATGAGAACCCGTGACACAATAGCCATCGCTGCAATCGCGGCGTCACCAAAGGCAGATGCCGAAGTATTCAGCACGATCGCTGCAACACTGGCTAATCCCTGCCGCAACAAAGTGGGCGCTCCGTTTTTTAGAATAGTCAGATGAATACCTGGCTGCCAGCTGAAATGACGCAGAGACGGCGTAATGTTGCCGCCACGGGTAGACTGGATCAACAGAATGACAAAACTGACAAGTTGGCTGATCGCAGTAGCCAATGACGCGCCGCCAACACCCAGATCAAAGGTGTAAATCAGAAGCGGGTCAAGCGCGATATTCAAAACAGCACCTGTCATGATGCCCACCATGGCGTAGGCTGCGTTCCCCTGATAGCGCAACAGGTTGTTAAGTACGAAGGATGAAGAGATAAACGGCATACCGATGAAGAGATAACGCAGATAATCGGCAGCATAGGGCGTGATGGTCTCCGTCGCGCCAAGCAGGCGAACCAGTGGAACAACAAAAAATGAGCCGATAACCGCCAGCAGGGCACTCAGGCCAAATGCTGAGAAAAAACCGGTGGATGCGACTTTTACGGCCTCATCGCGGTCCTGTCGGCCCAGCAGGCGCGACACGGTATTGCCGGCACCCTGGCCGAAAGTGAAGCCGATCGCCTGGATGACCGCCATGACGGAAAAGCAGATGCCTACAGCACCGGTGGCGCTCGTGCCCAGGCGGCTGACAAAAAAAGTGTCAGCCATATTGTAGACAGATGACACCAGCATGCTCAGAATCGTCGGTATCGCCAGCGTCACAACAAGACGCTCCACCGGTTGGTTGATCATCTGGTGACGTTTGCGTTCAGATTGCTCCTGCCCGTTCATACAATCTCCTCTTGCGTTTGGATCTTCTTCTGATCCAATGGTTCATATCATACCAGAAAAAGAAAGGCCTGAGCAAAACATCATTGACTCATATGCCTGATCCTTTTTTTCTCTGCCGGCAGATCTTTTTAGCATATTGGCAGGTCTCAGTGATGGTTATCTGCAGAATTTGGTAGATCTGCTCCGGGGTAAAAGCATTCTCCATAGCCAAACCCTGGTTGGACTCGTAAACAATGCAGACTTCACCATTGATATGCGAGCAGGCAGAAACCAGATTGAAAGAAGCCGGCGGAAAGGCACTGTTGTTGGCTTGTTCAGGGCAAACAGCAAATAAAGCATCACAGCCTCGGTCCATTGCCGCGGCTTTAACGCTTTGCGCCAGGTCATAGGTTCTTTGATTGAGGAAGGCCGGAACATAACTGGTCTGCAGAAAAGTCGATGTTGTATTGGAACCGCCATGAAAATGGATCGTGATGTCGGGCACCCGTTCATCGCATAGTCGCAGCAAGGCTTTTGTTTCTTCTGCCATAGGAAAAAAGAAGTGATCATGCATCAGGTTGACCCCATGGTCATTGAAATAGCTGCCTAAAAACTGGACATGTTCTTTAATGGGGTGTTTGGCTTTACATTGCGGCCATTCGCATAACGATCCGTCCAGCCAGGTTCCCTGGCTATAATAGCGAAAGGTCTGGTAATCCACGCCGAGAAAAGCGTCAAAAGGAACCCTGGCCCGGCCATCAACATTGAGGCAGGGAATCAGCAGCAGATTAATCTGCTCTGTAGCTGCCAGGAGTTCGCGGTTTTCTCTTCCGGCCAGATCAAAACCGGTCTCCAGTAGGCAGATCAAATTCAGCAGGGCAACGGTGCCTTCAAACTCACCGCCATGAACCGCTCCGACGAGCAAAACCGTTGGTGTGTAATCCGCGCCGGTCTTATCAGCATAATACTTCGGATCTTTGGCACCGGTTGCTGAGCTATAGTTCGCGTCGTGTTTGATCACGTTTCTTTTTCCGTATTCAAAAAGGTAGATATCTCTGCCTCCGGCTGATTGACAAAGCAGGCTTGCTTTTCCCTTTTTAACGGATTGAACTGCTTGCCCGATGTCCTGCAGACTGCTTTTCCAGTAAACCGGTCTGTTCATTCGCCATATCCTCCGTTTGACCCGATTGATCTTCTGTTACCGCATCTCATGCCCAGGTTGCTGATCGTCTAAAATTCTATCATATTGGTGTTGAACGGGAAATGCCGCTTCCCTCCGGGTCAGCTATTTCAGCATGATGCTTTTTTTCATACGTTGACGCTGTAAAACGGGTCGTTTACAATGTTATCTGTTGTCCTGGTCGTTCCAGCCGCAGAAAACCGGACCGGGTTGAAGCCTGGTTACAGGAAAGCGGGGCAAGACGTATGACAAACCCGTTCGCATGTCACATTGATGAAGCTTATATGATCCAGTTGAGACGCAGCCTGCACCAGTATCCCGAAGTTGCCTTTGACTTGCCTCGGACGCTCGCTTTAGTCCGAACAGAACTGGATAAAGCCGGCATCCCTTACACAGACAAATACGGAAAAAGCAGCCTGGTCGCCAGCATCAATGATCAGATGCGTGATCAAGGCTCACTGGCATTGCGCGCTGATATGGACGCCCTTGACCTGAAAGAGAATAGTACGACGTCTTATCGTTCCATGATTGAAGGGCACATGCATGCCTGCGGCCATGATGCGCATACCGCCATACTTCTGGGTGTTATCCGGGCGCTCAGCAAAAACCGCCATGCCGTTCCCTGTCGCGTTGTGTTCATTTTCCAGGCCGCAGAAGAAGCAGGCGGCGCAACACACATGGCAGGCGATGGTATTGCGGGAGAATTCGACCGCATCGCCGGTTGTCATGTCTTTAACGAGCTTGAAGCTGGCAGCATCGCGATCCACCGGGGCACTGCCTTTGCGGCTTGCCGTACGTTCAGCCTGACGTTTTCCGGCAAAGCGGTTCATGCTGCGACTCCGGAAAAAGGAATTGACGCCATCAGGATGGGCGTCGAAGCCTACAACCAGATTGAACAGCTCACGCAGCCCAATAGTCTGGACTGTGATCCCTTTATCTTGCGCGTCTGCACCATTGAGGGTGGACAGCAAACCAACCTGATCGCCGAACGGTGTACCCTCAAGGGCACCATCCGGGCAGGTTCTGACACAACCATGTATTGGCTCAGCCAGCATCTTGACCATCTTTCTGCTGCAGTCGCGGCAAAGGCTCAAGGGATTTATGCGCTGAATTTATCTGGCGTCTGCCCGGCGGTGGTTAATGATAACCATCTCGTTGATAGCTTATACACGGCTGCGCAAAAAACCGGAGCGCAGGTACAAATCCGCCATCAGCCGCTTATGCTTTCTGAAGATTTTTCCATCTTGAAAGGCAATAAACCGGGGGTCTTTTTCTTACTGGGAACAGGTAATCAAAAACAAGGCCTGACGGCGCCCCTGCACAGTGCCAGTTTTGACATTGATGAACGGGCACTGCTGACAGGAGCCCGAACCCTGATACAGTTTATTTGTGATCAATCCGGCTCCTGATTAGCGGTCAGCATGGTATCCTAACACGACAGTGCTCAGGCGAACCGGGACACTCCTGATTAGCGGTCAGCATGGCTTCCCAGTCTCGATGCTGCGTTGATGAACCGGGTCAGCCGGATGGCATCTTCTGCTTTCAGGCTGTTCTCTTCTTCACCCAGCACAGCTCGTTTAAAGTGGCTAAGCTCAAGGGCAAATGTGTTAACCTGTGTCTGAGGCACATCAATGACCTTCAGCTGGTCTGTGTGGAGGACAATCCGGTCAGGTCGTTCTACGCGCATATATCCGTCATCACCAAGAAAAGTAAGGGTCAGATCCCGATAGCAGAATGTGCTCTTAAGGGCATACATGCCTTGTAATAATGCCGTTACACCATCGCCGTAGGCAGCCATGATGGAAAAAGCATCTTCCTTCTCCCAGCCGAATCGATGTCTCATATGGGCATGCATCACACGCTCAGGTTTAAGGCCTGTTATGTAAGTGATCAGATCAAAATCATGAATGGAGAGTTCATACATAGCACCGGTTTTTTTTACCCATTCACCTTCCGGTCGCGGATTGAACGGCTGCAGTTTGGTGCTCGCGACAGATACAAGTTTTCCGATCTCCGCCAGATGTTTTTTTGCTTCTACAAAGATTGGCTCAAAACGCATTTTGAAACCGACACCCAGTTGCAGATTGTTTTCCCTGGCCAGATGATCCAGTTCTTCACCCTGCCGGGTCTCCATGGTCAGCGGCTTTTCACAGAAGACAGCGTACCCGGCCTTAAGTAACGCTTTTACGACAGGGTAATGGGACGCTGGCGGCGTCGTGACACTGACAGCGTCAAGATTCGGCGGAAGCAGCGAACAATCGTTGTACCAGGCACAGCCGGCAGCCTCACCGGCCGCGCGGGCTTTGTTCTCGTTGATGTCCGCGACAGCAACAACTTTTGTGTCGGGAATCTCATTCCATGAACGCAAATGCGCCAGGCCGATACCTCCGCAGCCAACAATGCCTGCTTTAAACATACGGTTATCCTCCCTGCAGCAGATTTTTTCTGGCAAAATCGAGGTTATGCTTCATACCGATTTCGGGTTCAGGCAGATCTTCAGGATACCAGTATTTCTCATATTCATCACTGATATAGCCTATGTATCCGGTTTTGCGCAGTTCTGCGAAGACTTCCTCCCACAGGACTGTGCCTCGGCCCATCAGGCAGGATTTTTTCTTCAGAGGCGTGCGGCTTTCCAGTATCCAGTCTTTTATATGGACATGGAAGATATGACGCGCGGCACAGCGTACCGCTTCAGCACCATTTTCCACACCGGCCAGTTCAACCCAGGCGTAATCAAATAACATGCCAACATTATGACGATTGACATCTTCGATCAGCCTGACCATGTCACGCACGCTCATGGTTAAGGATCCCAGATGGGTCTCAATACAGATGCGAACACCAAATTCAGCCGCATATGAAGCGACTTCGCGGATGCCGGAAACGGTAAGGCTCCACACATCATTAAACCATACGCCGGGATGCGCTGATGGCTCAACACCGCCGTAGACCCGGATCAGCGGACAATGCAGAAGATCAGCGATTTCGATGACCCGCTTCAGGTTGGCAATGACCTGAGGCCGTTTCACAGGGTCGACAAAATCCTGATAATACGAAGTCAGGCAGGAAAATGCCATGCCTGCATGCCGGGCTGCCTGATCGATCCTTTTCGCTTCTTCGTCTGTGATCTGCTCACTGTCAATCTGCCCGTCAGAAGAAACACGCACCTCAATGCCGTCATAGCCGATTTCCTTGAATAACTTAATCACTTCATAGATGTCACGACCTGGTGTGCCCATAGTATGACCGGAAAATTTAATGTTGCGATTCATGAAAATACACCCCCTTGCGCACAATCATGTGAAGATGTAAAGGCTCATGTCTTTACCATATCACAACCATATCACAAAAGATGACATGGTTAAATCATGATGAAACCCCCAATCAGCTGCCCCGACTGTTGATATGCAATCCGTTTTGCCCTGCTCGCCTGTCATTGTGATAGAATGGAATCAATACTTAAAACAACTTTCCCACCACGCGTAGCGGGTAGCCTTTTCAGGCATTGCTGATTGACAGGCTGAGGAGCTTGCTCCGTGGTCAAACAGCTTGTGCAGCAGGAGAAAGCGCCGATAAGTCTGTGGGGAAGTTATGTGCTTTAATCAGATATACGGACGCTGCCCCGGTCGCGCATCTGCCATAACTTCATGCAAAAACATCGATGTCCATTGAGTTTCCCATCAACTTGAAAGGATCGTGATGCTATGAGCAAGAACATGAAAAACAATGAAGTCGATGCACAGGCAATCAAACTGCGTAAACGGCAGGAAGACCTGTATCAGCAGGCTGAGAAATGGATCTCACCGGTCATGCCGGAGGTTCTCCGGCAGCTGGAGTGGTTCAAAGACCAGAAACTGGGACTGATGGTTCACTGGGGACTCTACAATCAATTGGGCATGAAGGAGTCATGGCCGCTTGTTGATGATCTGGACTGGACCAAATGGCAGTTTCCTGACAAATTATCGAATAAAGAGGTCAAAGAGATCTACATGCAGCTCCATAAAGGCATGCTGCCACTGCGGTTTGATCCGGAAGAATGGGCTGAGATCGCCAGCAACGCCGGTTTCAGATACTTGACCCTGACAACGAAACATCATGACGGTTTCTGCATGTGGGATACAAAAACAACTGACTATAAAATAACCGGCAGTGCCTGTCCTTTCCACAACCATAAACATGCGGATGTCGTGAAAGCCTTATACAACGCTTTCCGGGCTAAAGACATGGGCATCTTCGTCTACTTCAGCCGGGCAGATTTTGCCTGTCCCTATTACTGGGAAGAAGGGTACCTGATGCAGGACGGCACGCGCCGGGTTCCCTCGTACGATCCAGCCTTAAAACCTGACACATGGAAAAAATTCCAGGCTTATGTCCGGGACCAGCTGCTGGAACTGGCCACAGAGTACGGGAAAATTGACTGTCTATGGTTCGATGGCGGCTGTGACGGTTACACACTGGGTCTTCCAGATATCACCGCGGAGATCCGGAAGATACAGCCATGGGTGATGTCCGTCATTCGCAATGGTGGTGGAGAGTGTGAAGATTTTCTGACCCCTGAACTGTTCGTTCCGGACGAAGCCCTGAAAGTACCCTGGGAAACCTGCACCACAATGGGAAAACCCTATGAGGAGAACGGCCATCGCAAATATGTCTCCTTTGGCTATTCATTTGACCAGGAGTACATGAAACCGATTGAAATGGTTCATCTGCTTGTGGACATTATCGCCAAGGGCGGAAATCTGGCTTTGAACATTGCACCCCAGCCCGACGGCCGCCTGCCGCGGAACGCAATCCTTGCACTTGAGGCCTTTGGGGCATGGATGAAAGTCTTTGGAGATGCCGTTTACGGAACGCGGGCTGTTGCACCCTACAGGACGGGGAAATTCGCCTTCACGCAAAAGGGAGAACGGTGCTTCGCTTTTTACCTGTATGACGAAAATGAGACTGCTGCAGCTTCTTATGTCGTGCCCTATACCGGAATCGCCCATCAGGTTCGTTATCTGCGCACAGGTCAGGATCTTGCCTTCACGCAAAACGGCAACAGCCTGGTCGTAACCATGCCCCGCGGTCTGCACGGTGCTGCAGGC
>JAAYLM010000517.1 GCA_012521915.1 Oscillospiraceae bacterium
GGAATCAGTAATCCATTGCCCCTTAAATGAATGTTCCATAAAGATACCTCGCAAAATTCCGGATATGAAAAACCCAGAAACCATTGCGGTTTCTGGGCCTGTCAGTGCGATATGTTTGATCACACATTTTGGTTGCGGAGGCAGGATTCGAACCTGCGACCTCCGGGTTATGAGCCCGACAAGCTACCAGCTGCTCTACTCCGCGTCGTTTGCCACACAATGTCGATTCGCCCACTGCCTGTTGCATTTCTTGGTGCTCGTGGCCGGACTCGAACCGGCACGGATGATAAGTCCGACGGATTTTAAGTCCGTTGCGTCTGCCAGTTCCGCCACACGAGCAGGACGCTCTTGTTGTGCGCTCGATTATCATAGCATCTCATCGCAGTCTTGTCAAATGCCACTTTTTTGTGACAAGTCGGCTTGTGTCCCCATCGGATTGACCTCCTGAATGATGAGGATCAGACGCATGATGTTTTGTGGGGAAACAGGATGTTGATCAAAGCCAGAAGCAGCAGCAGACAGGTTGTACCAAAGAGAAACCAGACACCGGACAGGATGCCGCTCTTTTCTGCGATAATGCCGGTGAAAAGCGGTACGATTGAAGCCCCCAATCCGCCCAGTGACATAAGCAGGCCGCTTGCTATGGCTGATTCAGCGATCA
Source organism: Oscillospiraceae bacterium (assembly GCA_012521915.1). Classification (GTDB taxonomy): domain Bacteria; phylum Bacillota; class Clostridia; order Saccharofermentanales; family UBA5734; genus JAAYBY01. The sequence goes on from JAAYLM010000517.1 coordinate 662, forward strand.
GCCAGCTGGCATTGGTTACAACCATGCCGTAGCAGGCCGACATGGACAAGCCAAGTAGCACCACAGCAATGACAAGCAATGCCGGCTGGCTGCCGGACGCCAAAAGAAAAGCCGCAATGGCCACTCCGGTCGCCTCCAGCAGCAGGTAGCGGTGAGGGCGGACGTGCTGGCTGAAGAACGATGTGCCGATGCGCCCGACTATCATGGCGACCCAAAGCGTTGAGAGCAGGCTCTGGGCTACCGCCGGATCAAATGAACGCTGGCGGGTCAGATAGCTGACGAGCCATCCGCTGAAGCCTGTTTCCACACCAACGTATAAAAACAGGATCAGCATGTAAAGGTACAAGTGCCATGATCTTAAGAAGGCCAGGGAAGCGGGCTTTTTCTTTTCTTTTTGTTTTTGTGATTCCGGCACCGGCAAGTAGGCGGTAAACACAAAGAGCGCGCTGGCGCAGATCGCTAGAAAAACGACTGGCCAACGCCAGCTGACTTGCAGACGGACGGCCAGTGCTACAAGTAGAGGGGCAATAAAAGCACCAACCGAAAAAGAAGTGTGAACCCGGATGATCTGGCTGCTGTTGCCGCCTGTTACCCGCACCACCAGAAAATTGATCATGTTGTTGCTGATGCCCCAGGACAGTCCGGAAAGGAAGAGCACAGACTGAAGCGCGAACAGCGGTGGCCTGACAGCAATCAGAAGCAAACTGGCAGTAAACCCAGCAGCTGCGAGCAGCAAGGTCTTGCGACGGCCAATGCGCAGGGAAAGTGGTCCGCTGAGAAAATTCGTGAGGATGCTGCCAACGGCTTGTATGGTTAAGAGGAGTCCTCCTTGCTGGTAGCTCAGCTGGTATGCCTCAATCAGAAAGACCAGCAGTGAGCTGGTCATGAGCACAAGCATGCCATTTACCATAAAAAACAACATCAACCCGACGAGTAAACGTGTTTTGTCTTTTTTTTCCATGTCTTTCATCTGTAACCCATTTTCTTTCGGATGAATCCTCTCTGCTCCGGTTAACCGTCCCGGAAGATCCGGAAGCCCTTCATGGCCAGGCAGCGGGATGACGTGGCTGATGTCTTGCCAACAAAGGCAAGCTCAAGGATAATGCTAGCTAATGAGGCACGGCATCTGATCCGCTGGCCGCCTTATGCGACGGGCACGGTGCCTGGTTTACCTGCCGGTACAAAATAAACAGCGGCACCACCCAGGTATGTTGTGTCGTACCACAAGGTGAGGTCAATGTGTTTTTTCTCACCGCTGTCCGACAACTCGGCAAGCAGGCAGCCGGATCTGTCCTGCAGCAAAGCTGTGATGGTGACCCAGTGCCAGCTGTCCAGATTTTCCAGATGGCCGTTGGACAGGTTCAGGAAGGCAACCGGGCTGTCCAGCTCCAGACCTGCCTGGATAAAATGCCGGAAATCTGAGAATGAACGGCGTTGACTGACTGCTCCCGGCACCTCGAAAACATGGCTGGACAAATGCACCTGTCGTGATCCGGCAAATCGTGTCACACCATCAGTCAGCATGCCGGATTCATTGACACCCATGCGTCCCGGCGTGACAAAGTGCCAGATCTGATCCATAAACAGGCGGAACTGGTTGCCATCTGCCAACGGCAAACCATAAAGCCGTTCACAGCCAGCATGCGTGCGCGCCAGGTAATAAAGGATGGTGGCCGAAGTACAGGGGCCACAACCGGCTTTACGCTGCCAGTGGTCCTGGTAC
>JAAYLM010000091.1 GCA_012521915.1 Oscillospiraceae bacterium
GGTTGTTTTGTTTTTATGTTGCTGTATTGTTTGTTGAGAAACCAGTAGACGCCTGCCAGGATCAGCAGACCGCCGAGCAAGGCTAGTGCCTTGGGCGCTTCTTGAAAGAACAGCCAGCCAACCAGTGTGGCTCCGACGGGTTCTGTCAACGAGACAATCGTAATGAACAAGGCACCGACATGATGCACTGACCAGTTGAAGACAGAGTGGACCAGGAATGTTCCGCTCAGGGTCAGCACCCCGCAGATGACAATGATGCGGATATCTGCAGGCATCAGTGACTGGCCTGACAGCAAAGCCGCTGCCAGCAGAAAAAGGGTGCAGCCGCCATAAAGGATAAGCATATATAAAGCAGCGGGTATGTCTTTGCGGATGCTCTCTCCTGCCAGCAGATAGGCGGAAAAGAGAAACGTGGTCAGTACAGCCAGCAAATACCCGGTAAAACTGGCCTGACCGCCGCTGTTTAAGGACATCAGCCCCATCACCACGGCACCGAGAACCACAACAATAATGCCCGGGATGGCCTGGGCCCGGACCTTGCTGCGATAAAGCAGCCAGCCGCCAGCCATGGCGAAAAACGGCTGCAACGCGCCCAGAACGGTGACATTGAAGATGGTGGTTTTGTCGAGAGCCGCGTACCAGGCCAGAAAATGACCGGCCATCAGGCAGCCAGCCAACAGTGATTTGCCCAGCAGCCAGCCGTTCAGCCGACGGACCGACCGTCGTGCCGGCGGAGATAGGACAACAAACAGGCCGGTGAGGATCGTGGCAAACAGCATGCGCCAGAACGAGATGATCAATGGTGTGGCGCCGTAATTCAAGGCCAGCCGGCCCAGGGGACCAGCAAAAGCGAGCGGTATGGATGAGAATGCGACCGCCAGATGATAGATATTCAGCGTGTATTTTTTCATACATTTACCCCTGGTCAGTTTCCTTTTGCCACATCAAACAGCAAAAAAAAGTGGTCGCAATGCTGATCAAACCTGATTCTATCACAAAGATCCGTGAAAAGGCATCAATAAAAGGACCAGCAAGGCCAGGCGTGGCCATACCGGTCCTTTTATTTAACAGCGCAACGTTCCCACAGGCTTAAAGCGCTTTCTCCTGCCGCGGTCAGCCGTAGAGCGGTCCGTAAGTCTCGCAGGCTCGATAATCTGAGGCTTCTGCCGCTTCCGTGCCAAAGGCTGACCAGGCATGCGGGCGGAAGATGCGGCTTTCCGGAATGTTATGCATGGCGACTGGAATGCGCAGCATGCTGCAGAGCGTGACCAGACGGGCTCCGATATGGCCATAGTTGAAGGAACCATGGTTGGCGCCCCAGTTGGCCATAACAGCATAGACATCCTTGAAAGCTCCTGTTCCGGTGGTGCGAGGTACAAACCAGGTTGTCGGCCAGGTCGGGTCTGTACGTTTCTGTAGTGTCTGGCTGACATGGTCGGGCAGAACGACAGTATAGCCTTCAGCGATCTGCAGGACAGGGCCCAGGCCTTCAATTTTGTTCATGCGAACCATGGTGACCGGCATTTCGGTCTGCGTTTCAAACAAGGATGAGAAGCCGCCGCCGCGGAAATAGCCGGTGTCGGCGGGACACCATTGTGTTGCCGCCAGACAGGCATCGGCGTCTTGATCGGTGATGTCCCAGAATGGTTTCATAACCGGGTTGCCCCCGGCATCCTGCATCGCGCCGCAGCCGTCCAACGCCGCAGCGCCTGAATTGATCAGATGAATCAGACCACCGGCCGCGGGTCCTTCTGGTTTCCAGCCGGTGACACGCTCGATGGCATCCGGACTCCAGTAGGTCCGGACATCGGCAAAGACTGAAGCCGAATCCGCCAGCAGATGGCCAAACAGCATGGCCATACCGTTGAGCGAATCGTTTTCTGTGGCCAGGATCAATGGTTCACGGATGCCGTTCCAGTCAAAAGAGGAATTAAGCAGGGCTTCTGAAAAGTCGTGGTTGGGGAAATGGTCTGTCCACTGCCGCTGACCCTGAACGCCGCCGAGCAGCGCGTTGCGTCCCATAGCTTCTTCAGCATAGCCCATGTCTGCCAGTTTCGGATTGCCCAGCATGATATCACGAATGATCAGTGTCTGCTTGATCACACGATCCCATTCAGCGTCCTTCTCTTCCCGTGTATGGGCAAAGGTGCCGCCTTCGTTCTTGTCCCAGCCTTCTTTGCAGTATTGTTCCCGCCAGGCTTTGGCCCGGACGAATTCTTCCGGATCATAAATGCCACGGGCGACGCGCCGCTCGATCTCAACCTGATCAAGCCATTCCGTGCGCAAGCCAAAATACTCTTGAAACATCTGGGGGTCGATGACCGATCCGGCGATGCCCATGCAGGGACCGCCGATGTTGACATAGGATTTACCGCGCATGGTACCGGCGGCCAGAGCGGCCTTGGCCCAGAGCAGGATTTTTTCCCGGACATCGTCAGGGATGGCTGTGTCGGTTGCGTCCTGCACATCACGACCGTAGATCGCGAAAGCGGGCAGTTTTCTCTGGGCATGGGCAGCCATGACTGCAGCGAGATAGACTGCGCCAGGCCGTTCGGTGCCGTTAAAACCCCAGACCGCTTTGATGGTCAGCGGATTCATGTCCATGGTTTCTGTGCCATAACACCAGCTGGGTGTTACGCTAAGGGTCGCGGTGACATGCTCAGCCGCGAAATAGTCTTCACAGGCAGCTGCTTCGGCGACACCGCCGATACAGGTTTTAGCGATGACACACGCTACCGGCAGGCCATTGGCGTAGCGCAGGTTTTGCTGGATCAGTTCCGCGGCAGCACGGGCCATCCCCATGGTGCGCTCTTCAAGCGATTCACGGACCCCCAGGCGGCGGCCGTCAATACAGGGCCGGATCCCGATACGGGGCATGCGCCCGATCAGGCGATTCACCGGTTCATTTTTCTTATGTGGCATGAAAATCCTCCTTTCGGAAATCCATCGTCGGGTTTGGCGGATCTGGTTTGCCTCTCCTTCTATTGTACCTTTACCAGACAGATAAAACATGGACAGAATGGTATAATAATGGAAAAACCGGTTTTGCTAAATGACGGGAAGACTTGATGCAGCGGGCGAAGAGATGACAGGTAAAAATGAACGACATGGATAAAACGGAAGGACGGACACGCAGGGAGCTCATTCGGCAAAGCGATCACTTCTGGACGGATTCACGCGGGATCAGGCGCAACCAGCAGCTGACCCGCCAGCTGAACCTGATCCAGCTTGAGATCCTCGACCATGGTTATTTCATCCGAAACCGCCAGTGGAACCAGTTTGATGTCATGTCGCCGTTTGGCCGGGTTTATTACATGATCGCCGATGCCGGCTGGCTGGAAACCGGTTCAGGACGCCTCGACCTGCTGCCGGGATTCATGTACCTGATCCCGCCCTATACCCGCGTCAACTTGCGCACGGACAACCGCATTGAAAAATTCTATTTTCATTTTACGTTCAAATATGCGGGCGTTGACGTTCTTGAAGGCATCAACCGCTGCTTTCGCCTGCCGCTGGATCCGGACCTGCTGCAGGATGTTGTCCTGGCATATAGCGGCGGTTCTCTGCCGGACCTGCTTCGTCTGAGGGCACTGGCCGGCCTGACCCTGGCTCGCTTTCTGGGCAGCTCACTGCCTGATCTTAGCCATCGCCTGACGCTGGCCAGCACGTATCGCGAAGTTAACGCCTACATTGAACAGCACCTCTCCGCCCGTCTGACCGGAGAGGCGGTCTGTGCGGCTCTCGGCCTGTCCTACGA
>JAAYLM010000092.1 GCA_012521915.1 Oscillospiraceae bacterium
GTTCAGGCCATGCCCGGTATCTGCTGGAAGGGAAAGTTCCGGACATCAAGCTCACTGCCATCGCCGACATCGCTGAGGCCCGGTTGGAATGGGCCCGGGAAAACCTCCATACCGATATCGCCCGTTTTCCCACAGGTGAGGCGCTGATGGAAAGCGGCCTGTGCGACGCGGTCCTGATCGCCACCCCTCATTACGACCACCCGCCCCTCTCCATCGCCGCCATGAAGCACAACCTGCATGTCATGTGCGAAAAACCGGCCGGTGTCTACACCCGCCAGGTGCGGGAGATGAATGTTATTGCCGAAAAACGCAACGTGCTCTTCGGCGTCATGTTCTGTGTGCGCACCAACCCGGTTTACCGCAAGATGCATGATATTGTCCAGAGTGGCGACATAGGCGCGATCAAAAGGACCAACTGGATCAACACCAACTGGTACCGCACCCAGGCCTATTATGATTCCGGCAGCTGGCGGGCGACCTGGGACGGTGAAGGCGGCGGTGTCCTGCTCAACCAGTGTCCGCACAACCTTGACCTCTGGCAGTGGATCTGCGGCATGCCCAATAAAGTTCAGGCCTTCTGCCATAACGGCAAATGGCATGATATCGAAGTCGAAGACGATGTAACCGCCTATGTTGAATACCCCAACGGGGCAACCGGTGTTTTTGTTGCCTGCACAGCCGACGCGCCAGGGACCAACCGGTTTGAGATCACGCTGGAATGGGGCAAGCTGGTTTATGAGGACGACAAACTGATGCAGTATAAGCTGGCGCAGAACGAACGGGACTACTGCAAATCAGCACCGAATGGTTTCGGCATCCCGGAGATGACAGTTTCAGAAATAGCTATAGAAGGCGAATACACCGTGCACCCCGGCGTGATGCGTGCTTTCGCAGCGGCGATTCTGGGCAAAGGCCAGTTGATCGCCGATGGCCGGGAAGGCATCCGGAGCTTGCTCATTTCCAACGCGATGCACCTGTCCAGCTGGCTGGGCCGGCCGGTGGATCTGCCCTTCGATGAGGATCTCTTCCTTGAGGAACTCAACAAGCGCAGGGCTACCTCGCGTCTGAAAGAAAGCAAGACGAACAAACTGCCGGGTGAAGATATCCGGAGCGGTATGCATTGAAAAGTAAAGTGTTATGGCTAATAAATGACCTTCATAAGAGGTGTGACGGATTCACACCTCTTTTTTTGCCGGTTTCGTTTATCGTTGTCTCTTTATCCTTCGCATAACAGGTTGCCTGGCTATAATAGGTCTGGCCATGACCAGCTTCTGGGATCCGGCACCTCCACCCAGGCGTCCTGCCGGCTGAGTGTTGTGACACTCAGGATGCCGGGCAGGGTCATGTCCAGTGATTTCCAGATATCCAGCGGCACCTGCCGGCCCTGCCAGATGGCATCCAGAAAATCGTGCATGATGATGTAGTCGCTGCCGCCATGTCCGTGACGCAAAGCCTCAGCTTCCAGCTGCCGCCATAAATCCGGCAGGTATTGCTCTTCATAGGGGCTGAGAGTCTGCCAGATTGGCGTGCGGGTGGGTCATGATCGGTTTGATGAAAGAGGAAGCACGACCCATGCCCACGATGCCTACCCTGATCTTTTCCAGATGGCTTGTCATTCTTCTGTCCTCCTGACCATTTTCCCAAAAAGCCGGCGTTCTCCTTTGTCATCCTGGCCTGGACGAACACCAAAAAGCCAAAACTTATCGCTCGCTATGGATACGATGGCTCCGGATTTTAAGTGTATCTTCGTCACGAAGATGGTCGTTTGATTTAAAAAAGAATGGACTGACATGATACGATTTGCTTAAGTTTTTTGCTCATCGGCGTTCATTGACAACTGGCACGCTCACGGCCATTCAGTCCTGCCAGGCAGCCATGTCGGCGGGTACTTCGGCCTTGGTCTTGCCGTCCATGTGGTCCAGGACAAACTGGACAAAGACCGCACAGCCGATCGGCAGCGCGTCCTCATCGATCAGAAAATTGCTGTTGTGTGCCGGCCCGGTTTCATGTTTGGCCGTATTGGCGATGCCCAGGCGGAAAAGAAGGCCCGGGCTTTGGGTAAGAAACTGGGAAAAGTCTTCCGATGACATGCGCCGTGCGACTGGCCTTACCTGTTCCCGGCCAACCACTTGAGCGGCTGAAGCACGCCAGCTTGCCGACAGGAGGGGGTCGTTGTACACCGGCAGGCACTTCAGGTAGGTCGTAAAGGTCACGTCACCGCCAGTCGCGTCGGCTGCCTGACGGGCGATCTGCTGGATGCGCCGTCCGATGTGACGGTCGACTTCAGGCGGCAGGGTACGGGCGGTCCCCAGCAGTTCGGCTTCTGCAGCGGTCACGTTCTGGGTCGTGCCCGCGGTCAGCTTGTTGAAAGAGCACAGGTAGTTGTCCAGAGGGTTCAACTCGCGGTTCAGCATCAGCTGGACATCGTTATAGGTGCGTACTGCCATGGCCAGCGCATCGCTGCCTTTGTGCGGCTGGCTGGCGTGTGAAGGTTTTCCTTGGAAGGACAGGTGCAGCGTGCGGCTGGCAGCCTGGGAATAACCGGGGCAGACGCCGACCGTGCCGGTCGGAAGGGTGACTTCCACATGCAGGGCGACGATTAAGTCAATGTCATCCATGACGCCATCCCGGACCATGAGGAGGGCGCCGCTCTGCAGGCCTTCTTCACTGGGCTGGAAGAGCAGTTTGACCCGGCAGCTGAGCTTGTCCCGCTGCTCCTGCAGGGCCCGGGCGGTCCCCAGCAGGATGGCTGTATGGGCATCGTGCCCGCAGGCGTGCATTTTGCCATCCACACAGGATTTATACGGAATGGTATTGGTTTCCTGGACAGGCAGGGCATCCATGTCCGCACGGATCCCGATGGTATAGCCAGTATTTTCCGGGTTGATGGTGGCGACAATGCTGCTTTGGCCATAGCTTTCTGTGTAGCTGATACCCAGCCGCTCAAGTTCCCTGCGGACGAGGGCCAGGGTCCGGGGCAGGTCGAAGGCCAGTTCGGGATACTGGTGCAGTTCACGGTAGAGCGCGGTCACCCGCTCCTGATCGATCCGGTACGTCTCCTGAAAATCCATGGCCAGCTCCTTCATCGCTTTGTTTTTTGGTTCAGTCTTTTTAGTCATGTTGTTCTGTCGTCATTACGTACTTATTTGTTGTTTCATCCCTCCGGAATTTTTACTTCTCCGATGCCGTCCCTGATCTCCATCTGTGTGCCATATGGCGCTGACATCACGGCCAGGCGCTCCAGAATGCCCTTGTCCGGGGCAAAGCGCGGCCAGCCGGCGCTGGCACGGGACATACCGTAGCCGCATTCGACCGGCAGCAGCTGCAGTTTTTTGAGTCTGCCATCCTGCATTTCCCAGTAGGGTACGACGGCTTCGAACATTTTGGGATCGCTGTAGAGGCCGCGGGTAAACTGCTTGGAACGCGCGGCGAACAGCTCGTGCATCGTGGCGTCCGGTGACAATTTCTGGGCACGGAACCATTGGGCCGGCCCCCGCAGGATGTTCTCATTCTGCAGCACGAAATCACCCAAAGAATAGAAAATCGGGCAGCCTTTGTAAAGCTCCAGCGGGCGCAGCAGGTGCGGCCCGTGGCCGATGACCGCATGGGCACCGGCATCGATGCAGCGATGGGCGATGGTCTCGATGAAATCAGCGGGTGTTTCTTTGCTGGTGCCGCCCAGCTCATGGGCATGCAGCGAGATGATGATGGCGTCAGCCTGCAGGCGGGCTTCAAAGATCATTTTTTCCAGGCGTTCCATGTCCTGTTGTTCCACTTCCGTGATCCGTTTGGCCGTATCGCCTTCCTGAAACAGCAGGCCATTGAAATCCAGCTGGTCCGGCGGCAGCGCAGCAAGATAGCCTTCGGCACGGATGATGTCGCGATAGGCATTGAGTTTGGTGGCATCGGAGATCTCCCGCAGGGCGGCCAGCTGGGCTGCTGTCACCTGGTAACGCTCTTTATAGCGGATGCCGTTGACACCAGGGCGTCCCGGCAGCTGGGCGGATTGTTCGCCGGCCAGACCATAGAGTTTAAAGGTGGAGGTTGCCGCGATCAGGGCAAAGCGGCCGCTTTGGCAGTCCAGGTAGACCGGCTGGGAAGCCTCATGCAGGTTGAGGCCGGTGCCTGCTGCCAGGAAACCGGCCTGCCGCACATAATCCAGCGTCTTGATCAGGCCTTCAAAGGAATAATCAAGAGAATGGTTGTTGGCCAACGACAACGCGTTGAATCCGAAGGTTTTAACACTGTCCAGAACCGCCGGGTCGGCACAGGTCCAGCTGCCGCCGCTTTCCTGGGACGGCGGGCACTCATAGCGGTGCACGGTGGACTCCAGGTTGGCAAAGCGGAAATCACCTTTAGCGATAAACTGCTGCACCGGCGTTAAACCGGCATAGGGGCCGTCGCCAGGCATCTGCCTCATCATCAATAATTCTCCCGCGGCTGTAAAACGCATGAACCCATCCTCGCACCATGCCCGGCATCGTGCTGTCCTTTCTCTTGTTTTTCGCAAAGGCAGCCGTTTGTCAGGCGGCTGTCCGGTTGGTTGCTGTCAATTGAAATCCGGTTCTGAAGCTGACCGCCAGCTACCGGTTCCGTTTGCTGTCAGGCTTGCCAGAGCCGGGCGATGGCGGCCAGTGGCTCGGCCACCAGCCGTTCGCCGCCGTAGGGCCCGCACTTGGTGGAAGCCGGCTTGCTGCTGTAGGAGCCCAGCCCCAGGGCAGCAGCACTGGGCAGGTAGCCGCCGTTGCCGTCGGTCAGCTGAACCACAAGGGTTTGCTGAGCCCGGCTGCGTGCCTTGATGCGCAGGCCGAAGACAGTGAACAGCTCAAAGGGATTGGTTGCCAGGGCACATTGTCCGATGCGCAGCACATGGGCGCTGCAGCGGTAGGTTGTTGTCTCCTGCATCTGTTGCCAGCGGGCTACGACGCCCATCGGTTCAAACAGGCGCACGATCTGCTCAATGGTCAGGCGGTTGTCCGCCGAATGGGCTTGCCGGACCGCTTCCAGCCGGGCGTTGGCCTCCAGGTATTCGGCTTCACTGACCTGGCGCAGCGGCAGGTCCAGCTCCAGGGTGCTGTGGCGCAGCTCCGGATAGCGCTCCACCCGGCTGACAGCCTGCTGGTAGCCGCGCAGGACCGCTCCGCTGATGCGGTCGGCAATACCCTCACACCAGGCGGTCAGGTCGATGTTGCGCTGCACTTCGCCGGTCTGGCCGTACCACTTGGGCAACGTTTCCTTGTTGTTCTTGCTGATGCGCACCAGATCCAGCGGGTTCTGGTCACCGGCCGCGCCGCAGAGGCAAAGCAGCGGCACGGGACCCAGCTGCGCGCGGATGCGGCGGCGGGTCGCAGCCCAGTAATCAGCCGTGATCATGCGGTGCAGCTCATAGACCTGCGAGGGGCAGGACACCACCACCACCAGGCCCTGCAGGTTGCCCTGCTCATCCCAGGTGTAGATCATATCGGCTGCATGATCGGATGTGCCTTCAAAGCCCAGAAAATCATCGCGGCTGCAGTCGCCGTACATGATGACTTCCTTTTTGTCTTCGCTGCCGAACAGGGGGCGCCGGTTGAAAGCGACCGCAGCGTAATCCTGCGCGCTGCTGATGCCCCCGGGCTTTCTCTGCAGCCAGGCCTGTTCCACGATCCGGCTGATCTTTTCCACAAGAAAGTCCGCCGCTTCGTCGCCGCTGAAGATATCGGCAGGAACCTCCTGCCGCGGCAGCCGTTCGCCGCCCAGCAGCTTCTCATTGGTCGCCCAGAGGTTTTCCGGGCCAAACAAGCTGGAATTGTGGGTGTGGGTCACACTGAAGGCTATTCTGCTGCTGTCCAGGCCATCCAGGCCGTGCAAGGCTTGACGCACCCGCTTCAGGACGTGCAGCGGCACGCTGACCATGTCAGCCGAGATAAGGACGGCCTGCTCTTCCCCTCTCTGCAGGGCCAGCGCGGTCGCCGTGATGGGATCCTGCACATACTGGGAAACACGCGGGTAAAGCTGTCCGGCCAGAAAGACCGGCCGCTGCGGTGTAATATCGGTCCAGGCCCAGCCAATGTTGATCTGTTGCATCAGGCATCCTCCCAAAATTTCTTTATTGTGTCAACGGTTTTACGGACCAGCAGGGCACCGCCTTCGTGGCCGGTCAGGCCGCTGGAGACATAGGCGCTGTAATGGCTGCCCCGCTCCGCTTTGGCTGTGGGCAGGTAGCCGCCTGAATCGCAGGCCAGCTGAATGATAAAGGTCTGCTCAGCGTCGCTTAAGGCCTTGATCTGGTTGGCAAAATCCAGGAAGAGCTCAAACGGGTTGGTCGCGAAGGCGATAGCGCCCAGGCGGGCCACATGAATTTCTGTGGTATAGAACTGCGTGTTCTGCTGTTTTTCAAAACGCTCCAGGATGCCGCCGAAGATATGCAGGGCGGACATGTCCGAGGTATCAAAGACGGTTTTACCAGATTGGGCGATATACGCGTCAAACTGGCGGCGCGCCTGGTCGCGTTCAGCGATGGTCACACGCCGCAGCGGAAAATCGAGGGTGATGACATCGTGGCGGATCAGGGCGCTGTCCTGCGTTGCCTGGCTGGCTTCCGCCAGCTTGTCCAGCACCACAGCTGCCACGCGGCCGCCCAGCTCGATAGCCCCGTCCAGGCCGAACATGTTGGGGTCGGTGCGGCGTTTTTTATTGGCTGAACGGCGGATCAGGTCACGCGGCGACTGGTCGCCGCCGGCGCCGCACAGGCCGAGCACCACGAAATCGTCGCCCA
>JAAYLM010000518.1 GCA_012521915.1 Oscillospiraceae bacterium
CTTTCTCAACAACGGCGTCAAAAGATCCGTTTATCGGACCATGATAATCGTTCAGTTGAGCCAGCCGCTGTTGCAGCAGCACCACCTCAGGGCCAGAATCACCGCGGCGTAAGGTTGGCCTGCCGGCTTTAACCCCTTCTTTGAACAGGTCGTCCAGATCCACAGGCGCGGCCTTACCTGTCACGGCAAGCTGATTGATGGACTGCATCACCCGGAGCGCTTGGGCGGTGTGTTCACCAAATTGCCCGTCCGGTTTGATTTTGTAATAATTCAAGTCTGCCAGACGCTGCTGCAGTATGTGAACCTGTTCTCCCTGATCACCCTTCTGCAGGAGGCCGGTTTGGCGTAAAGGCGTGGCTGGCGGCACCCGTTCATCGTACAGGAGGCGCTGCAAACCGACGTCGGCGACACCGGTGATATCCTGCTGCAGGCGCATCTGTATTGAGCGGACTGCATATTCCATCAACGGATCAAAAGTATCAGAAGGATCGCCGGGCAGATAGTTCAGATCAGACAGCCGAGTGGCCAGGCGCGCGACAGCCTCGCCATCTGATCCGCGTCGCATGGCTGTCAGGCTGCCGGATACAGAAACAGTCAAAACATGGGTCAAATCGTCTTGCTGAACCGTAATACTGGCCTCGCCGACAGCCAGGGCACGAATGGTGCCATCAGGGTCAACCGCAGCGATTTGAGGCTGGCTGCTGCTGTAGACCGGATGGAAGACCGCGTCAGCCGGAAGCGGCGCAACAGGGCACTGATAACGTTCACCGACTGCGAGGTTGAGGGTTGTCAAGGGTGCGGTCAGCCCAATCAAGGGTTTTTGCACGGTGATGGCAATCGAATAAAGTACCTCATCTTGAAAGGTCAGGTTTATGGTCGTCTCTCCCGGCTGCTGTGCGAGCAACGAACCGTTGGCCAGAACAGCCACCACATCAGCATCTTCACTGGTGAGACGGCAAGCATCAGACCAGGTGGCAGAAAAACCCTCGAAAGGCGCGGGACCGCAGTCCCCGACCCGACGTTCCAGCTTGGACGGGCCGATGATCTGCGCCGGTATAACCAATGTATCAACCAGCGCATAGCGGCCATCCGCAGCCAATCCGGCCAGTGTTCTGCCTGGCCCGACAGCCGTCAGCAAACCGGTTTCATCTACAGTGGCTACAGCCGGATCCAGGCTGAACCAGGTGGCGCCATCGGGCTGTCTGCCAGTGACAGAAAGCTGCATGGTTGCCTGCCCGCCTTGTAGGGGCAGTCGCAGGCTCGGGAGATCCGCAGCGCAGGCATAGTCTGTCTGATTGCTCATGGCCAGAGTCTGGTCATCAGGACGAGACTGGAGCTGCAGTGAAAAAGCCGCGCCACCGGCAGCCGTGCCTGTCACGGACAGTGATGCTGTCGATGGCTGCCCGGCTGTCGCGCAGATAAACCAGCTGCCGGCTGTATAAACCGGTTTGCCGGCATCAGCCAGTGTACCGTCTGTTGTGAAAAGCCGCCTGGAGCGGATATCCTGGTCCATGATCTCCTGCAAGCCAGCAGCGACACGCTGGCCGTTCTGCGGATCAAACCAGGCGCGGCCGGCCGCTGTCTCCTGCCAGCCGCTCAAGCGGTTGCCCTGTTGACCAAGAAGATAGATGCCTTCAGCAGTATGCAACAGGCCGGCAGGTGCCCTGCTGCCGTCTTGCCTGTAATAAACGAACCCCTGTGGTGTTTCCTGCCAGCCTTGCAGCGGTTGGCCATCAGCAGCCAGACCGATGGTCCGGCTGTCCTGTTCCACGTCGCCCTGTAGTGGTTGGCCCCGTTCGTCCAGAAAACAGATCTTCTCGTCAATTTCCTGCCAGCAGCTCAAGCTAGTTCCATAATCACTGAAGAAATGTGGCCGGCCATCAATCACCAGACGACCGATTGCAGAGACGGCTGCCTGCCTGAAGTAGTATGCGTTGCCGGCAATACGCTGCCAACCGAGCAGCGTCTGACCATCCGGGGCAAAATAACGTAGCTGACCGTCGACAAAATGAAACCCGGACTGACGTGCAC
>JAAYLM010000519.1 GCA_012521915.1 Oscillospiraceae bacterium
ACAGGTGTTGGATGGTCTGCCACCGGGTTTTCTCGTTGATGAGGCTGAACTGGCGCGGCAAATGGCTCGCCGGGCACCGGGCCGGACGCCCTGGTCAACCCCGCGGCGGGAAACAGATCAGGTGGAGATCCTGTCCGGAATATACCGCCAACGGACGAATGGCGCCCCACTCAGTGCGATCATCCGCAATCAGGACACGCGGTCAGCAGATTACGAACAGATTAAAATGTTGCCACGTCCCGGTCATGCTGATATAACCGGTGCTTTGCGTTACCGAGGGCATAATGACCCGCGCGGCAGCGGCCATTTTTCCGGTCGCCTGACAGCGCCACTTGTCTTTGCCGGTGCCGTTTGCCGCCAGATCCTGGCAACACGGTCAATCGCTGCATATGCCCATATTGAGGAAATCGCAGGCATCAGGGATCAGATGTTTGATCCTCTGGCAGAAGACATGACACGACTGGAATCACCACAGGGAAAAGAGGTTGCCGTTCTTGATGATCTGGCCGGCAAAGCCATGATTGACGCGGTCCTGCAGGCTGCCGCGGCCGGAGACTCTGTCGGCGGCTCAGTCGAATGCCTGATCAGCGGAATGCCCGCCGGCCTTGGAAATCCCATGTTTGGAGGTCTTGAATCAAGGCTGTCCAGCCTGATTTACGGCATACCGGCGGTTAAAGGCGTTTCTTTTGGTCGCGGCTTTGCGGTGGCGCAGATGCGCGGATCTGCGTTTAATGACCAGCCCTATATGCACCATGGCCGCATCTGCTACCGCAGCAACAACAGCGGAGGTATCATCGGGGGGATCAGCAATGGACTGCCGCTTCTCTTCCAAGTGGCCATCCGCCCGCCTGCGTCGATCGCCCAGCCACAGCAAACCATCAATATGGCAACCGGCCAGCCGGATCTTTTGGCAGTGCGTGGACGCCATGATCCCTGCATTGTCCCACGGGTTGTACCCGTCATTGAAGCTGCTGCTGCCCTGTTCGCACTTGATGTGCTATTGGATGAAGGGGTGCTGTCTCATGATTGAACCTGGCCAGCCCAGACTTCTGTTGCTCAATGGTCCGAATTTGAACATGCTTGGCCGACGGGACCCCGGTCATTATGGCACATTTACTTTAGCTGATGCTGAGCAGCTGGCCCGTGATGCCGCGGCTGAAGCCGGCTTTACCCTTGACTGTTATCAGACCAACCATGAAGGGGATATGCTGGAAAAGATACACGCAGCTATGGATCACTACCGTGGGCTTCTGATCAATGCCGGCGCCTGGACCCACACCAGCTATGCTTTGCGTGATGCCCTGGAATTGACCAGGCTGCCGGTTATGGAAATCCACATATCAGATGTGCAGCACCGCGAAGCGTTCCGGCGCGTCTCGGTGATTGAAGATGTCTGCATGGGAAAAACAGCTGGCCTGGGTCTGGATAGTTATCGAGTCGCGACAGAAAAAATGTGTGCATACCTGAGGAGCCTGGAATATGGAAGATAAAAAACAAACTGTTGAGAATGGATCTGCCGACATCGCCAGTCTGCGCCTGAAGATCGATGAACTGGACCGGGATCTAATTCGGCTTTTCAATGAGCGGATGGCCGTTGCAGGCCAGGTAGCCGCGGCCAAAGCGAAAAGCGGCGCCCCGGTTTTTGTTCCGGAACGGGAAGAAGACAACATCAGGCGTGCTTTGCAGCAGGTCGAGCCACGGCATGCCCGCCGGGCGAGCGGTTTTCACAGAACACTCATGCGCTTGTCCCGCAATGTGCAATATGAAGCATTATGCACGGCAGGCGCGGATTTTCCCCAGGGCCGGCTTTTGCGTTCAACCAGCCCGTCATGGCCTGTGGCTCATCGCGTTGTGATCCAGGGTGCAGCTGGTTCCTGGTCTGAGCAGGCCGCACGTGTTTTATGCTCCGACAGTCAGATTGAACAGACAGTGACTTTCCGCGAAGCCTGTGAGCGGGTCCGGTCCGGTCAGGCTGACGCGGCCGTACTGCCACTGGAAAACAGCACGGCCGGTACGGTGGATGATGTCTATAGCCTGCTGCAAAAAGACAGCCTTTACATCTGGCGTTCGCTCGCCCTGCCGATCCAGCATCAACTGCTGACGCGTCCGGAGGCTACACCGGAAAAAATCCACACGGTTGTTTCACATCCGCAGGCACTTGCCCAGTGTTCTGATTATATAGCCGCTCAAGGCTGGTCGGTCAGAGAGACCCTTAACACGGCTTTTGCCGCAAAACAGGTTGCCGGGCAACAAGATCCCGGCCTGGCTGCGATTGCCTCCGTGCAGGCGGCGGAAGCCTGTTCTCTTGTTGTACAGCCTGTTGACATCAACAATACCCGGCGCAACCAGACCCGCTTTATTTTGGTCGGTAAAACTTTTAGGGTCACTCCCGATGCCAGCCGGATCAGCCTGATCATCAAACTACCCCACACCATCGGCGCGTTGGCTGCAACTTTGGCAGTCTTCAGCGACAACGGCCTCAACCTGAGCAAGATTCAATCGCGGCCTGATCTGGAAAATCCCTGGACCTACCTTTTTTACCTGGATTTCGAATGTGAGCGCCAGGCTTTGCCTCAGGCGGTCACCGCTCTGTATCAGTTGGCCTGTGAAATGCCTTATTTGCGGCTGCTGGGCTGGTATGGTGAAATAAGCCCGTCAGTTGCATGTGAAGGAGAAAAGCAGCCATGATTCAGCTCAGGAAAGTCAGCAAACAGTTTGGTGCCCGCGTCAAGGCCGTCGACGCGATTGACTTGTCGGTCAGACGCGGTGAGATCTTTGGGTTTCTGGGTCCGAACGGGGCTGGAAAGACCACAACCATCAAAATGATAACAGGCATTCTGTCCCCAGACGAGGGTGACATCGCCGTAAACGGTTATGACATGCGCGCTGAGCCACTGCAGGCAAAAAGGTCATTTGGCTTTGTACCTGATGACCCTAATGTTTTTCCGCGGCTGAAGGCGATCGAATACCTGCGCTTTATGGGCGATATCTATGCGGTACCGGCAAATGAACGAAAAGAGAGGATCGCACAGCTGGCCGGGAGACTGGGTCTGGATGAAGCGTTGACTGAACGGATACAAAGTTATTCTCACGGCATGCGCCAGAAGCTGATGATCATGGGTGCCTTGCTGCATGATCCGGATCTGTGGATTCTGGACGAACCCATGACCGGCCTTGATCCGCGTTCATCCTTTGTCCTCAAGGAAATGATGAGACAACAGGCTGACCGCGGCAAAACAGTCTTTTTCTCCACCCATGTGCTGGATGTGGCTGAAAAAATCTGTGATCGGGTCGCTGTCATTGACCGCGGGCGTATCCTTTTCTGCGGCTCCATCACAGAAATGAAGCATCAATTCCGCAAAGAGGGTTCACTGGAGTCCATGTTTCTCGACCTGGTTGAACAAGTGGAAACGGCAGGTGAACACGTTTGAAAAATCTGTTTCTGCTGGCGTCCGTTTTATTCAGGAGCAGTGGTCTGCTCAGCCTGGGCAGTGACAGCAGCAACCGGAAAAAGAGAAACCAGCTTGGCAGTGTACTCTTGTTTTTTTTCGTTGGCATTTATATGGCCGGCATGATGGTGACCAGTTCGCTGGTCCTTTATGATCTGCTGTTACCAGCCAGCCTGCAGAGCCTGATCGTCAGTATGTACCTCAGTGCCGGGACTCTGCTTGTCTTCTTTTTCGGCATGCTGTATGTCATCAGCATTTTTTATTATGCCGGTGATGTCGAACGGCTGTTGCCGTTGCCGCTGAAAGCCGGGCAGATCATCGGCGCGAAACTGATGGTGACTGCGGCCTGGATTTATCTGTACCTGATCCTGCTGATTCTGCCACCTTTACTCGTTTATGGTGTGCGCGAGCAGCTAGGCGTATCCTTTTACCTGATGCTTGGCCTGGTCATGATCCTGTTACCCGTGGTACCGCTTAGCCTGGCTTCAGTTCTGGTCTTGTTGCTGCTGCGCTTTACGCCGCTGGCCCGTAATAAAGATCGCTTTAACCTGATATCCGGATTGCTGGCCATGCTGATTGCCCTGGCTTTTGTTTTTGGTGCCCAATCCATGGCATCTTTCAATGAAACAGATCTGGCGGATGTGATCCGTTCCGGTTCAGAAGCGATAAGTCGTCTGTCGGCGGCTGCCTTTCCGGGCACCGGCCTGTCTGTGGCAATTCTGACCTCTGAGCATCTGGCCGACCAGTTCATAAAGACGGGGTTGCTTGTTTTGATCTGCCTTGCCGCTCTGGTCATAACGCTGTTCGCAGCACACCTGCTCTATTTCCCCGGAGTGGTTGGCATGAGCGGTTCGGGCGGTCAGCGTAGCCGCCTCAGTTCTGAACAGCTGCAAAAAGCCGGGTATGTCGGCTCTGCGTTCTGGTCATACTGGCGCAAAGACCTTCGCGTTCTCGTGAGGACGCCGATTTTCTTTATGAACAATGTTATGATGAATTTTCTTTGGCCGGTCTTTTTCATCCTGCCGTTTCTCAGTGGCTCATCCAGCACCTCTATGTCGGAATTACTCGCTTTGACCAGGCAGCGTCTGACTGATCCATCCGGCAACGGCGTGTCGATCGCTGCCGCCGCTTATTTCGCTCTTGTCTGTTTTATCAGTGGCAGCAACGGCATCGCTTCCAGTGCCTTGTCCCGGGAAGGCCGTGTTTTCTATATCATGAAAATGGTACCGGTATCCTGGAAAAAGCAGATATTTGCCAAGATTGGTGTAGGCGTTTTTTTTAGCCTGTGCGGCGCTGTCCTGCCCCTCTTGCTTGTTCTTCCCTTGTTGCGTCCGCCTCTAGACCTGACGCTGCTCCTGATTGCCATTTTACCGGGCGCGGTACTCCTGCCAAATATAGGCGGTGTATTCTTTGAGCTTTACTGGCCGAAACTCAACTGGGATAACGAACAAAAGGCAGTCAAGCAGAACCTGAATGTTTTATACGGCCTGTTTTTGTCGCTCTTGACTGCGGCTATGTTTGGTACGCCTGTTTTTTTGTTTTCCTTTACCAAACTGCAGACCTGGCTGCTGCTTGGCCCCGGTTCTGTTTTGCTTGCCTTAGGTGCGGCGCGGCTGCTCGTTTCCATGCTGCCCAAACGCATACACGCTCTTGAACCTTGATCTGGCTTTTCATTTGCATCATGTCTGCTTGGCAAGGCTGCCGACTCTTGCTATAATAGCCTGATGTAAGATCAACCGGAAAAACGCCGGTCTGTGTGAACGGACCGGCTCCAAATAGAGGAGGTTAGCTATGGCCGAGCAGGATTTTCTGGCCCAGATCCGTCAGGCAGAAAAAGAGGCTGCCGACAGCATTACTGCGGCACGCGAAAAAGCTCGTCAGAACATCCAGGATGCCCGCAACAAAGCGGCTGAATGCTTAAGCGAAGCTTATGCGGCAGCCCAGCATATCCAGCAGGATCTGATCAATAAGGCGGAACAGCAAGCTGATATGATCCGTACTGACGCTGAAGAAAAGGCTGGTCTGGCTACCAGCAGGATGGTCAGTGATACGGAAAGCAAAGTTGAGCAGGCAGCCCGTCTGGTTGCGGAAAGGATTGTGAGCGACCGTGGCAATCGTTAAAATGGATAAAGTGACGGTTGTCGGCCTGCACGAACAACGAGACGACATCATCGACACCTTAATGCGGCTGGGTGCTGTTGAACTGATCAGCCAGGATCGTGAGACGGATACCTCTGACGATGAAAAACAGCAGTCAGGGCAGTTGATCGCACTGGATCAGCCGATCGACGAAAAAGATGATCTGACCCAGGCGCGTCAGAAAGCGGAACAGAGCGCTGTCAACCTCCTGACACGGCTGGAAATGGCGATTGAAACCTCAGATCGGCTGTGCCCGGTCAAAAAGAAGATGTTTTCCGGCCGGCGGTCAGTTGATTCAACGACTTTAATGCGCATTGCTGATCGGGAAGAAGCGTTGTTGGATGTTGTAGGCCGGCTGGAACAGAACAACACCCGGTTGACTGAGCACAGAATGCAGATCGGCAGGTTGCAGGCCCGCCGTGAACTGCTCTTGCCGTGGCGTACGCTTGACCTTGATCTGTCCAGTCCCGGTACAACTCATGTTCAGATGTATCTAGGCACCTTTGATACACCGGATCAGGTCACGCTGGCGGAAACGCAATTGCGTGCAGAGGTTCCGGAAAGCATGATTTCAGTTTTGGCTGAGGATGAAGGCGGCCTGCGCTGTGCGGTGGCCACACTCCGTTCAAGGGCGGACCTGGTCCGTTCATTGCTGCGCAGGGTCGGCTTTAACGCTCTTCCGGATATAGAAACAGCAGGGACAGCGGCAGAACAGCTCGGACACCTTGACAGGGATCTGCAGCGAACACAACTGGAGATCACAGAACTTGAAAAAGAAAACATGGAGTTGGCACAATACGGCCCGGACCTGGAACTGCTGCATGATTTTCTTATGATCCGGCACGATCGGCTGAAAGCGTCTTCATCTCTGGAAACAAGCCAGCACACTTTCTGGCTGCAGGGCTGGGTACCCTCCCACCTGGTTCATTCTGTTGAAAAGGGCCTGCAGAGCCGATATCTTGTCGCCGTCAGTCACCAGAGAGCGACCCGGGACGATGACTATCC
>JAAYLM010000008.1 GCA_012521915.1 Oscillospiraceae bacterium
ACCGTGAGGGTTCGATTCCCTTCACCCGCTCCAAACTTCATATCAGAACTGCCTTTTTAGCTCAGTTGGTAGAGCGCATCCATGGTAAGGATGAGGTCGCCGGTTCAATTCCGGCAAAAGGCTCCAAGAGATGGGCTCCAGTATTGATACAATGCTGGAGCCCTTTGATTTCAAGGCATTTGAGGTTTTTACCGTTCGATCCTGATAACCAAAAAATTAAAAAAGCGGCTTTCTGCAACCTACTCGCAAAATTATGCACACACCTAAGGTAAATCGTGCAAAGATGCACTCAGCAGACATTATTTAGCGCTCATATTAAAATTACATTTTACCTGTTTAACTTACTGTGTATAGATGAAGTCCAACTCCTTCAACATACTTGATGATCTCTGAAATCTCTTTTCATCTATTTGATAGCCGACATCACGCTCCTCCGATCAGCTGGTTCACCACAGCAAAATGGGTCTATTTAGCCCATTCCGGCAATTGTATGCGGGGGATATAGCGCGTTACGCTCATTTCGCTATCTTGAAAGTAAGCTATAATCAAGTACCCTTTATCTCCGGCGAAATAGAAACCTCTGCTTAATCTGAAAAGTTCATCGATTCGATCTGGATCGGAAATCGTCATCCGGGTATCGAGTTTAGATAGCCTTAGGTATGATGAGGAGAAGCAAGATGCAAGATCACGATTATCAGTATTTATGAGCATGTCCCAATACGGACCTATTATTTGAATGGATTCGATTTCCTTATCTTCTGGTTTCATGGTAATTTCACTCAAAATCTCCAGAGTCTTAGGACAGGATTGATCAATATAGATCCTGGAAAGGAATCCCGAATCAAAATATTCTATATCAGGCGATTGTGGGTATGTAGATCCACCCGAATCATTTTGATATATGGTATTTGCGTAAAAATATAGAATAAAACTTTCCGAAACAGAAGGCCGGTATCGTTCCTCGATGGATTGGTTTTCCATATCATCTGCAAGAGCTTGACGGATTTTAGCTGATAAGTCATCGTTAATTAAAACGACCTGATCGGACAGAGGAGTCCCCAGATATAGAACGCCGTTTGATAATGGAGAAGTTACATTGTGGTAATATTGATCCAGATTGTCGGGTTCTGGATTAGTTCTGTTCATATATCCTTTGAACAAATCACGAAAAGCCTTTGTCTGATCAAGAGATAGCATGGATCCAAGAATGTCGCTGGAGGCTGTTCGATAAAACCGACTGACCTTAGTGCCGTTTTGCAAGGTGTACTCCACCAGGGTATCGTTTGAAATGAATTCTCCAGGTTGTGTATCACCCTGTTCAATCAATTGACGGTGCAATATCAGAGCTGTCTTGATATCCTCAGCATCCTCTAAGACTAGATTCATATTGTTATTTTTATCAACAAAACCGCTAACACTCGAATAACTACCCCGTATAATCATGTTAGGCATGCCCTTATATGAGATGCTCATTCGGACTATATCATCGAAGCGAGGCTGATAATTAGCATAACCAAGGCCGCCTGTCAGAAGAATGACAACTATGGCTCCGATCATGGCAAGGTACACAGGATAGATCAATACGCCTTTCCAAACTGGGCGATCGATCAGCCGCAGCGAGAAAAACAGCCCAACAAATGCTGCTGCAGACAAGCCGAACCCGCTCGCAATGGCTGTCGCTATCGTGATGGGTGACAAACCTGATGCTATATATAGAGGAATAGAGCATAATACGTAAATCAAGGGAAAGAGCAGGACAAAACCTAATGGCTTGCATGTTCCGCGTAGTCCCGTATTTTCCACTTTACGACCAATGAAAAACTTTCGCGCCAGCCAAACCAGGATCGCTGTGATCAATATCCACCCTAGCACAGGTCCCCAGGTGGGTACGACAGGGGCTGCCTGTCCGGCAATACGAGATCCGTATGCTGAAACATACGGATCGAAAAAAAGAAGCGGATTGAATCCTGCAAGGCTGATGACCAAATTGTCCGGCAGGTTGTATGACCATATGTCCTGCACATCATGGGCGTTGCCCCACAGAAATTTTATCATCTGGCCATTAAGGCCAAGAAAGATGAACGTAGGAAGAAACAGGGCAAGAATACTATAGACAAGTGTTTCAGCAAGTGTTCCAGATAATGCGCAGACAAGTGCTGTAACAGTGTATACGATCAGTGCAGTGAGTAGAAATCCAAATCCAACGATCAAGGTATTCCCGATAATTAATCCCGTTTGAGTCGCAGCGTACACTGACTTTGTCAGATTGGCCGCTGCGCTGCCTACCATTGACAAAAATACAGCCAATGACAGCCATGACATTCCGGCAGCAAATCTCGCTGTAAAAAGCTGGCTTCGGTTAAGACCGGCACTGAAATAGAAGTTGGCGGACCCTCTCTGGTACAACATCTGAAATGAGAACAACGCTTGAATAATGGATATAAGCGCGACAATGAATAATACCGGCTCTGGTGATCCCATATCTCTTATAATCATATAAATTATATCGTCTGCATGATTGGGGTTGCTGTATACAGCTAGTGTCGATGAAATAATAATCCCTGATAGCAGAAGTGTGCCGATGATACCGGGTACCGTCCCATCTTTCAGCGCGATCCGAAAAGCGTGCCGCAACGGCTTATTCTTCGTCGAAAAGGCCTGAAAAGTCATAGTCTTTCACCTCCATTTCGTCCAGAAACAATTCCTCCAATGTCAAGGGGTATTTCTCAACCAGCAGTGGATTATGAGCCCTGAGCTTATCGTCCACATCTGCTTCGCTTTCCCGGGCAACAAAAGTAACCACCTGGCCGGTGCGTACGATATCTTTCGTGCTAATCGCAGTAAAATCTGCTGTCGATGCATCTTGGGGTAAAACCACGCGATAGCGTGTTTTTTGTACCCGCAAAGCCTCAATGGAGTTGTCATAAACAATATGGCGATTATTGATGATACCGATATGATCACATAGGTCCTCAAGTTCCCGAAGATTGTGAGATGAAATAATAATGGTTGTTTCGGTTCCGGCAATAGTCTCAAGGATCAGGCGGCGTACTGTGTTTCGTATGACGGGATCCAGTCCGTCAAAAAGCTCATCAAGCAGCAAATAAGACGGCCGGGTAGACAACGCCAGTATGATCGCCACCTGACGCTGCATGCCTTTGGAAAAACGAAGGATCCGTTCTTTGTCATTAAGGCCAAAGACTTTCACCAGTTTCCGCTCAATTGTGTCGCTCCAGCGAGGATAAAACCCCCGGTAGAATTCAGACATGTCGGCGATAGATGCCTGAGGGAAAAAGTAAATCTCATCGGGTATCATAACCATCGTTTGGCGAATAAGAGCATTGTCATATACGTTCTCACCATCTACCAGCACCTTGCCTTTATCGGGATTGTAGATACCCATCATGGTTTTGAGCAAGGTGGTTTTTCCCGCGCCGTTATATCCCACCAAGCCGTAGATGCTTGATTTCTCCACCTTGAGATTTAGGTTCTCCAGCGCCGTGAATTTACCATATCGCTTGGTGACATTGCGGACATCAATCATTTTTGCACATCCTTTCCAAATCTGGCATAGGCTTCATCCACCATCTCCAGAACTTGCTTTTCGGTCAATCCACTGGCCCTGGCCACTCCCAGTGCTGATTTAAATTGTGCGATGGCCCGATTCTGGAGATGACTGCTGCTCATGGCACCATCAGCAACAAATGTGCCACGACCAACAACAGTATAGAGGACTCCATCGGCCTCCAGATCCTGATAGGCCTTTTTGACAGTATTGAAATTGAGAGATAACTGTGAGGCCAGCGCTCGGATTGAAGGCAATAAATCATCAGGTTTATAGGCACCAATCACGATCAGTTCCATGATCTGGTTCTTGATTTGCTCATATATGGGCACTCGGCTTCGAAGATCAATGATCAGCATAGTTTCCTTTCAGGTGTGATGCATGTGATATCACACTTTAATTATAGACAATCCTACTGGGCTGTCAATACTTGGTTCTTTACGTTATGAAATTAGTTGCTCATTGAATCATAATGAATAATCCAAAAATAGGGCTGTCTAAGGACCTGGTGGGTATGTGATCAAGGGTGCTCATTCAAGATAATGATAACAAGGCTCTGGCCAGTTTGCGAAACCAATTGCGTATACGGAATTGACAGGTAGCGCGGCTGGAAATTGGCTTATTGAGAGATGTTCAAGACGCGTTGTACTGAAGTCCAAATTGG
>JAAYLM010000520.1 GCA_012521915.1 Oscillospiraceae bacterium
CTCATGCATTATATAAGGTGAGAGGATAAAAATCATGCATAAGAAAGTTCCCTCACAGCGCTGTTCCTATACGACCACACGCAAAACAGATAGTGTTCTTAAACAAGAGCGCTTCCTGTTACCAAGTTTTCCCACATTTAGACGGAGGAATTTGAGATGAAAAAGTCTGTTGCCCTTGTATTGGCTTTGGTCTGTGTTCTCTCGGTCATGGCTGTAGCTTCAGCCGGAACTGTTCACGGTGGAACGTTGAAGATGCGCATGCAGCCAAGTACGTCAGCATATGTTGCATGCTACCTGCCAAACGGTCAGACTGTGAGTATCTACGATGAATCGAACCCGACTTTCTACTCCATCGGCGGATATGGATGGCAGCACAGCGATCTCACTGGCTGGTATGACTGGCGAACCGGCTGGGGGATGAAGACGTTTATTAACAAATGATTTAAACTAATTATTCCATCCCTTCTTCTCTTTGCTCGCAAGAGGAGGAGGGATGGTAGGGAGGTAATGTAATGTGAGAAAGATTTTCCCCTTTATTCTTCTTTTATCGTTGATATTTACCAGCACAGTTCAAGCTTCACCGGTTCGTAATGAAGATTTTTTCTCGAAAGAATACATAGATGATTCGGGGTTGGCTGATCAAGGTATTCAATCGACCTTATCAGTAGATTGGGGTGGTGACACTTGCTATGTCTATATGGATGATAGGTCCATCTTCACATACAAAGAGGGAGAAGGCCTAGAAAAACTCTGCCATCTTCCTCAATCCCCGATTCCGGCCAACCAATCCGTTGTGGTTCTTGATCAAACGGCGCGTGATCAGCTTCAAAAAATTGTAACAAATATAGTTGCCGGGGAAAATATGTTATATGGCTTTAATGTATATAACGGAAAGTTCGGTTCGATTGATCGGGAAGGGATACATTGGGCAGATGTGATCCTGGATATGAGTGGCCTCAATCCCAATGACGAAATGTTTCCAAACCGTGTCGTTCGAAGCTTTCTGACAGCAAAGAATCTCTATACGCTTGTGTTCACTGAATATGGAGAGTTTCAGTTTTTTGGATTTGATCGAAACTCGGGGAAAGCAACTGAATACCAGATTGAAGGAGCGGTGAACGCATATCGCGAAGATGAGGGAAAGTTTCTATTTTTATGCAGGACAGATGAGGAGTAAAAAACAGGCCGCTTAGAAATTGAGACGGGTATAGTTAAAGATATTCCGCTGTCGATGGGTCAATTCCCTATCAGTGAAAATGTTGGAGGATTTGCCTATGATAAAGAAATCGATTCATTCTTTGTTGCAATGAAAGGCCGGGTCTTCCGTAGTAATAGCAATGGAGAGTTTGAATCAATTGCGTATATACCAACAGAAGTTCTTTTACCCGAAACGCCCGCATGGACATTGTCAGGCAGCCGATATGTTATGCGCTCCATGACGGGCATGTATGTACGGTCAGAATCATACTCTGAGGATCGGAAAGAACTCGTCATTCGCACAAATATTTGGACGCCAAATGCGGAAACAAAATTTAAACAGGCTTATCCAGAATATAATCTCAACTTTATTCGAGGGTTTGTTACAGCTGAAGAAGTATCGCAATTACTCATCACTCGCGATGATAGCGTAGATATTTTTGAGGTTAGCGCGGATTTTTTCTACTCCGCATTGGTACGTAAGGAATTTGCTGCTGATTTATCATCCTCTTCAGTCATTCAAAATGAAGTAGCTTCTATGGATACGAGAATTGTTTCCGCTATCACCAATGGTAGAGGTAATATTATCGCGTATCCCTCTCAGTTAAGGCTATGGTCAACTGATATCCATGAGGGTTACTGGGGTCTTGTATTTGGTGAACATCCTTTGCCGGCCAATATGCACGAACTGCTGGATGCATGGATTGCGTGGGAAGAGCAATATGCTGATATATATGAGGATTTGGTGTTCATCACAGGATATGATTATGCTCAGTATTGCCAGTCAATCATCACTTTTTATATCCAGCAAAATGATACGCCTGAAGGGGATATCAACCTAAATCATCCAGATCTTAAAGAAGCTTTGAGTAAGCTAAGGCAGATCAATGAGATCAGAGAGCAATCAGGTCGTTTACTTACTCATAATAATGAGGCTCAACAAGAAAATGTTGCGAGCATTCTCCGTTTTCGCGCTTGGAATCAAGCGATGAATAAGTTCTCGACATCAGGCGCTATGACTTCTGAAAATACAATATATGATATGTATCAATGGAACTATTCAAATTTGCCGATTGTTTTTTCAACCGGAGATCAACCGCAAACAGACGCGTCACTGTTTGTCTATATTGTGAATCCATTTTCACGCAATATTGATGATGCCATCAAGTATATTGAAAAAGTATCCGAAATGGACAGTGAGCCATACATATATTATGCTGTTCATCCCCAATGCACAGAACCTTATGAGTGGCCTGACTTTCAACAGCTAATAGAATCCTATGTCCAACAGAAAGAGCAACTAGAGGAGGTCATAAAAGGAGCAGACAACATGGACTCGCCTGACATCAGGGACATTCAGGCGATAGTAGACTACATGCAACATTATATCGAAAATCAGGAAAACGAAAGATGGATGATTTCAGAACATACAATGCAAAATCAGCGAAAATCACTTGAATCGTTAAATCTGCACCAGAATACGATTTATCTTGGTGCGCCGGGCAGCACAGTGGATTTGATGATTGCAGAACTCTGCCAACGCTACGCAGATGGAAATATGACAATGGATGATCTTCTGAATGAGTTGGCCCGAAAAGTAAGCCTGATGGAACTTGAGAACGAATAAATTGAGTATAAAATGAAAGAGAGAAGAAAAACATGAGACAGAATTTGAGGAAAACACTTACTTTCCTGGTTGCGTTGACCCTCTGTTTTACATATATGGCTATAGGACAGGCAGAAGAAATCTTTTCAGAAACCTTTCAGGACTCTTCGGGCATTTCCAGCCGGAATAATGTTCGTATAAGCGAGACAGTTGTAGGTAACACCATTTACTATATGATTCAGGATGGAAGTATCTATACATGGAATCCCGATCAAAGGGTTTACGAACATTTCACAAATGTTGAGGCACGGCAATTTATCAATATAGAGATTCCGTTTACTCACCAGAGTGAAGCTGTCCAAAAAGCATATACTGAAACGGTAAGTATGTTAGTTCCTTCTGAGGAAGGATTGTATGGATTCAACGACATCTCAGGATTGATTGGCTTGATTGACAAAGACGGCTGGCATAAAAATGAAGTTCGTCTTGATACCTCAAAGCTAAGATCATCGGAGGATGACTATCCTGATCAATTAATTAATTCTTTCATGTATAATGGGAAAATGTATGCGTTCTATGATCGAATCTGGATCAACCCAGGAACGATAGATACAAGCTTGCTGGTTTTTAATCTTGCTGACGGAACCTGTGATGTGAAGAAGTTGCCCGGAGTCATTGTATTCAACCGGTATAAACAGAATAAGTTGATATGCATTAAGGATAGCGGCAATGATTTGCCGATACTATCTGTCTATGATTTTACTTCCAGTGCAATGAACGATCTTGGCATATCTATTCCTACATCAATATCCCGAGGCGACTTCTCATTATCTTGGCAGGTGCACAGCAAGATAGGCGGTCTTGCGTATGACCAAGTGCGCGATAGGATTTATTATGCAGATGATAGCGGAATATGGGGTAGTTTCGAAGGAAAACCATTTGAACAAATCCCTCTAAAAGGGCCTTGGTTAAGAGTGAGTCCTCTGGCACGGGCGTATGTGCTGTCATCCGGAGATTATGTTACGCTGAATGGCGGCTTAGGTATACGTTGTTTTGAGCCGTGAATAAGCTATTCCGCCCCTTGCGCGGGGCTCGAAGGCAGTGCAGGAATATGAGGCAGATCTGGACAATTTCAAAAAAGTGCTTGTTGAGGCGGAAACGACCCTGCGATTCGATCAACGCTCTATGATGACGGCAAATTGATGTGTTGGCCAGTCAGCGTACAGCCTTTGTTTAGAATGGTAAACAAAGACATAAGCGCACTGCTGACAGTAACACACAAAGTACGTATTTGAAGGAGTTCACCTAAAATGAAACTTTCGAAACCATACGCCTGTTTGTTTAGCGGTTTAATTCTCTGCTTTTTTCTCCTAAATGCTGCAGCGAGCAGCACAGCCCTTTGGAGGGAAGAAAAGACTCAGAAG
>JAAYLM010000093.1 GCA_012521915.1 Oscillospiraceae bacterium
GGTAAGCATATTGATGCAGAGTTCTTCCTGATGCTGTGCCCATGCAGAACCCGTATATTCAGTGATATCAAGCAAGGCATACAACGCCTGTTTGGCCGGAAACAAATCTGCCCAGGCGGCGTTTAAGGCCTGGATCCGGCTGCTGTGCTTTTTGTTGCCACCGTGGTTCAGGCGAACATGATCCGATCCGCAAAGGTTTTCGATCTTTTCTGCGCTCTCTTTAGCGCCCATGGCAAGACGAATGATCTTATGCCAATCGGTGTCAGCGCCTTGATACAAATGCTCAAGATCATTACCGTAAGTGCCGAACAGCGCATCGGCGGCTGATTTTTCGGCTTGATACGCTGCAAGTACGGATAACTGCTGTCCTAAAGCGCTTTTCTCTAATTTGTTTTTTGCGTAACCCGCCACTTGCTTTTCTAGTTTATTCATGGCAAGCATTTTTCCCAGGAACCATTTGCCAGACGCTTCCTGGTGCTCAGCGAACAGCCTGTTCCCTTCCAGCTGGAAAAAATCAGATGTCCAATGCGGAAAAAGCTGCGCATACCATTCATTAGCCTTGATATAGTGCCTGGCCATGTCGCTGACATCAACCAGATAACGGTTGATGTTGCTCGAGGCAGCCCAGGCTCTTGGTAAGTCAAGCCAGACCACCAATTCATTGGCAATAAAAGCGATCCTGCCAAGGTCATCAAAACGTGAAGGCAGCGGTTCCCCAATGGCCAAAGCCAATGCATGGCCTGCGGCGTCGATCGCCTGAACAGCCGTTCTGAAATGAGCAACAGCACCCGGCAAGGCGGTCCGGATTTGTTGTGAATACAACGTGCAGCCAATAGCCTGCAAGGGATGATTATGCGGATGACCGATCTCTTTTCCGGCAACGACCAGTCTTTCGATAACGGCTTCTTGCTGCTCAAGCAGCGCTCCTGTAGCAGTGTCCGCGAAAGCAAATGGGAAGGCGGGAATTTCGGCTGCCTCATGATAACCTTCATACTGATTGATCAGTTGATAGAGCGTACGTCCGCATTTTTGTGGTTTGTGCAGCGCATGGGCATAACGGTCCAGATCCTGACGAAGCGCAGCTATTTGTGTCGCCTTTTGCGCATAGGCCTCCGCGGCTGTAAACTTTGTGACCTCTGTAGCCAGACGCAACTGTTCCAGCACATCTCTTTTTTTCGCTTTATTTGAGTGCAGCTCCAGGCAAAAGGTGCCCAGCCCGATTTTGTCGAGACGTTTTTCGACGACCTCAAGGGCAGCCATTTTCTCTGCAACAAACAAAACGGTCTTTCCTTGTGCCAGCGCATTGGCAATGAGCGCTGTTATCGTCTGGGATTTCCCTGTTCCAGGCGGGCCATGTAAAACATAACTCTCCCCTTTACAGGCTTGTTCAATGGCAAACAACTGTGAGGCGTCGGCAGGAAGGGGCAGGAAAGCATGATCTTCAGACACACGCCGGCCAATGGCCATGTTGTTGGCCGCCCATGCAAGTTTTCCATCAATTAAGCTACGTACGATTTTATTTCGCTCCAAATCATCGGAGCGGTTGCGTATATCGTTCCACATGACAAATTGAGAGAACGAGAAGATGCCCAAATAGGCAGATTCCAAGACATCCCACCTGGCTTGCCCCATAATGGCTTGCCGAAAAATGGTGAAAGCTCTACGGCTATCAATGCCATGTTCATCTTGAGGAAGCGGATCGAGCCCTCCCACTGTGATGCTGAAATTCTGCTTTAACATTTCCAGCAAAGTGATATTCATTTGCGGCTCATCGTCGCGCAAGCGGATAACATAGCCTTGTGATGCCGATTTGCGAACCATGTCAACAGGGATTAAAATAAGCGGGGCATATCTCGGCTTGGTGCTTTTGGCCATCTCATACCATCTGAGCAGGCCCAATGCCAAATAAAGCGTATTCGCTCCATTTTCCTCCAATGCCGCTTTGTAAGAACGATACAAAGCTTTGACCGTCCTGGTCAGTTCCATTTCGGTATAGGCGGAACGTAGACGGCGGTTCTTAAATTCAGATTTGATCAAATTTTCATAGCCAGAGAGAACGTGCATGGTTTCAAAATCGATGCCATCCGCAGACACCTGCCAGTCAACTGGCCTGGGAAGCATGGTAAAGTCACTTCCGTCTGCGAGCGCATCTTCCAGATCATCCAAAGAACTTGCAAGTAGCGGTATCATCGTTCTGGACAGGCGCATATTAATCAGTGTATTACGCAAGCCAAGGTCCAGCAGCTTTCTTTCCCACTGGATTTTTTTGGAAAATTTGTCTTCACCGGATGCAACATCAACACGGATGGTTTTGCCATAATCTTTTGGCCCGGGTGTCAAGGCGCTGTCATGCAAAGTTTTTCGTTCGATTGTCCAGCCGTTTTCCGTCTGGATGCGCATGGGAAGCGGTGTGATGCCACTCAAGCGGGCGCGGGTTACATCGATGATGTATTCGACGGGATTTTGCCCGGCAAGCTCCTGCTCCGCTACAGCCCTGGCTTCATCAAAAGAAACGCGTTTCCCGGCTACGAGCAGGGTTGTTTCCACCACGGCGATTTCACGAACGCCGCTTGCCAGGCGCTTGGTGATCAGTGAAGCGTCATCCTGCACTGATTCGGGGAAAGACAAGTCTTCAAGCCAAACCCCGCTGATGATATGATCTCTTTTTAGAATCAGAATGGAATGCAGGCCAATCGCCTCCAGGCAGGAGGCGTACAAGAGCGCCAAGTCCAGGCAGGTGCCCATTTTGCTCTGTAACACGGCATCGCACAGGCGTATCCTCTGGCCTACCTTTTCAAAGCTTGCCGGATGAACAGCATAGACGATATTTTGCTTTTGCAAAGCAGCATAGACCGCAGCAGCCTGTGATAAAACCCTATCCGGATCTTGTGATTGATAAGCATCCAGGGACGGATCACCGGTCCATGCTCCGAGGATCCGGGATGCTTCGGCATTGATCCTGGCTATTTCCGGATGATTCGGCATCACAAAAGAAGTCAGTAATTCCGGATAATAAGCATACCCATGCCATGCGTCGTAGGCCAGCACAGTCATTTCTCTGGTGTCCGTGAAAAGCACCGTATCCTCACAAACCAGAGCTAGCCGGAGCAGGCCGGTCACTTTTTCTGTCAAGCCGGCTAAAAATGCCGCGTTTAAAATGATGCGAACATCTTTGATGTCATATACGCTGTTGGCAGGGACAAAATCAACCGGTTTCGTCCAGGGCAGGCACAGCTCTGGTGTTGCGGTTATTTTTATGTTGATCTTTTCAAGAGGCTTGTCTGTGTTGTTGATGATGGAAAGCGTTTGTATCACAGGCATGCGGTTTTGTTGCAAGGCGTAGTTGACAACCGGCAAAATTGTGCTTTCCAGTCGGATCGGTTCACGCATCAGATTCTGTGCTTCTGCAGGCGTGCCGGTTTCTGACAGGTCTGTCCGGTGTTGGTCAGGCGAATCAAGGCTAGATGTCATATGTTTGAGCAACTTTCTATTGTTTCCCAGCTAATCCTGCAAATATCATATCACGCCAATGAAAAAAAACAAACCAAGGTGATGGTGGGTTTTTCATGCGGATGGACCCGTTCGATGTGGTTGGTGCCCACTTGATTATTCTGATATCTAGTCGTGCTGCCTTCCATTCGATATAATATACAGAGATATTGTCACCTGATACCATGTAACAGATGCATACGCTTAGGCACGCTCACCGCCTGCCGACGCACCCCCGGGCCGAGAGGTGAACCATGGAGTTCATACCGCTCTTAGGATCTACTCAGGGAAAAAAGCAGGCCAGGCAATGGTTGTTACTGAGCCTGCTGGCCAGCTTGTGCGCGCTTCTCCTGGCCGCGTTTCCCATCCTGACCGCCCGCCGTGATCATCGGATTCTGCTGGCTGAAGATGCCTTGAATCCTTTGGCAGACCTGATCGCCCCTCTGGCCGGCGAATCGCTCGTGCGGTATGAGCCGTATTTGTTCGGGCAAAAAATTCCCGGCCATGGCGGTCTTTCCTTTGTTCTTGGGACCCAGGCCTGGCCTGGCCTCCATAGCACAGACCTGCATACGTCGCCCTTTGTTTATGTACCGCTTTACTCAACCTCGATCGTTATCGCTGTCAACCATCGTGGTCTTTCGGCAGGTCTCGTCTAAGGCTGGCAAACATTGCTGGACAGTCGGGCGCGTGTGCTTATACCGCAAAATGGCACAGAAAGCGGGCGTCTGGCCGCCATTGCCCTGGCCAGCGCACTGGGCGCACAACCAGGTGATCTCAATCCGGCTTTGAACGCGTTTGCGACGCTGAACAGCCAGAACCGGCTGAACGATCGGGAAGAATATCTGTATCCAGATTACCGCAATGAATACAACCCTGACCGGCTGTCACGCTATGATGCTGTGGTGCTCCGGGACGACCAGGCAAGGGTGTTGCTCAGCCGGGACGAGAACTGGACCGTGTTGCAGCCTGAAGAAGGCGTGTTGACCATAAACACCGGTTTCATCTATGACACAACAGCGGATCCAGATTCACCTGCAGCTATTCTAGCCGCGTACCTGCAGTCGGAGGCCGGCAGGCAGGATCTGCTTGAGGCAGGTTTCGCGCCGCCAGGCGCTTCGCCTGACCTGTCTGCGTGGGACACCGCAAGGCTTACATATAATCCCAGATTCCGTCGGCAAGTCCAGTCTGTAAAACGTTACGCACCGGCTTCGCTGCAGGAGCGGCTTCTGCAAAAGGCCATCTCCCTGTTTTTCTTCTGCCTGGCTGCCTGGTTTTTACTGCGACGTGTTCCGCCGGGTCCACAGCGCCGCATGAGTCTCTCGGCCGTCATTCTGATTGTCTTCTGGATCCTATGCTGGATGATCAAAGGGTTGCCGGTCGGAACCGGGCTATCCCGTTATTGCTGGTTTATCAGCTACATGCCACGGCACGTTCTGCCGGTTGTCTGGATCGGCATGTGCTCAGCCAGCCGATCCGGCCAGCCGGTCTCGCGTCGCCTTCTGGCAAGTCTGGCTGTTGGTTCTTTTGCGTTGACGATCCTGGTTTTAAGCAATGATGCCCACCAGCTTGTCTTTTTTTATCAGTCGGAGGTGGTTGCCGATTACATCAATGACTACCGCAACGGACCAGGATACTATCTGTCACTTGCCTGGAGCTTTTCCCTGATTGTCGCCGGCTTGATTGTGATTTTGCGCAGGCAGATGAACCGACGCGACAAAAGGCAGCTGCTCTATGCCGGTATCCTGGCTGCCTTCTTGCTTGCTTACCAGGTTACCTATATGCTGGATGTCCTGCCTGTCATCGACCTGGATATCCCGACAACCGTAGCGATGCTGTATCTGCTGTTCAGTCTGGCTGCCCAGCGGGAACGCTTTCTGGGGGCTTCCTGGCTGACTCTGCCGATCCTGTATGACTCACCCTATGCTGTCGCGGTCTTTGATAGCGAGGGTCATCTGCGTTACCGTAACGAAGTCATGGCTGCGGCTCTGCCGGAGCTCGACAAGGGCAAGGCGGCTGAACGTTTCCTTCTGGCCAATGGACCGGATACGGATGTCTGGATCGACGGTCGTTTTTTCAAGCGGCACGATAGCCATGCCCAGGCTGGCCTGGTTGTTCTGCTTGAAGAAATCACGGCTATCCGCAGCATGGAAGCAAGTCTGCAACAGACGCGGGCCAGGCTCATCGAAGTGAACACACTGCTGGCACGCCAGGTTGGCGATGTGTCTGTTCTGGCAAACCACCTGGAACAGGAACGTTATGCCAAACGATGGGATCAGCTGTTCCGTGACAAGCTTCAAGGCGCCCGCGAATCGCTTGCCTCCATCGTTGCGGATCTTCCGGATGCGCAGCTTCGTTCGGCCTTGCGGGCTGTCCGCCTGCGGCTCTTCATTTGTCAGCATCGCCTGCGCCTGATTATCCGCAGCCTGGAAGAACACCCTTCTTTCCCATCTTCCCTGATTGTCCGTTATGCCGCCGGCCTGTTCAAGGACGGACAACGCGTCGGTCTGGATGGTGTCGCGACAGCACGCGCGCATGGCGTGCTGCCGCCGGACATCTTGCCCATACTGGCAGAATTTATCGATATCCTTTGCCTGACAGCCTTTGCCCAGCCTGGCCTATCCCTGGTCTTGCATCAGGAAATCGATGAAAAAGCGATTGTCTTGACGGCCTGCCTGTCTCTGGATGATAAGCTTTTGCCCGCATCAGGCGATATTCTGGGCAAAGCGCTGCTTGCCCAGGTTCATGCCACAGGTGGCCTGGCCAGTCAGACCGATGAGGAAGATTGCCTGAAGATTCAGCTGTACTGGACTGGAGAGGAGGCTTCGCAGTGATCTGGTATGAGGTCCCCTATGGCGTCAGTCTGGTGATCCTGACCGTATCATTGATGTCCGGCGTCCAGCAGTCAATCGTGGTGCTGGAAGCCAGCGAACTGTTGCAGCCACGTGCTGTCCGCCGTGTCCGGCTGCATTACAGTCTGCTGGCGATTGTTTCTCTGGTCATGTTTCTTGAGCTGGTTATGGCTGTTGCTTCCATCGAAGGGGGCATCTATCTCCGGATCAGCCGTTTACCACGCCTGATTGCCCTGCTTCCACCGCTGCACGGTATATGGTGCTTATATCATCCGCTTGCTCTGCCAGAAAGCCTTCGTCCTGCCGCAGCAGGTTTTTGGCTGTCGCTTTTCTGTTTGCCGCTGGAATTTTTGCTGCCTGCGCCGCTGGCCGCACTGACGGTCTGCTTTGCTATCACCTGGTTTACACTCGACGCGGCACATACATTGCTGACCTTCCAGGCCTATCGACGCAATGAACTCACCCGCTCAATCATCCCCCATATGGTCCGTGATATCGACTATGGCCTTTGCGTGGCAAATCCGCGCGGCTGGATCATCGAAATGAACCCGGCCTTTACAACCTTGTGTACCCGGATTGGTTTACCTGTGGCCGATCATATCGGAGCCTTTGACCAGGCGTTGATTGAAAGGCAGGCAAAAAACTTCCTGGAGATCTCTGATCTGGGTGAGCAGCTTGCCATCCGTCAGGGCGAAACCTCCTATACCCTGCGGCGGCAGTCTTTCCGGACCGGTCACCGCTGCTACACCCAGCTGAGCCTGTCCGACACGACCCTGCTCAGCCAAACCAGCCACAGCCTGCAAAGTGAAAACAACGAGCTGGCTGAACGTAACCAGGCCTTAGAGCAAGTTATCGCCAGACTCACCCAGGAAGAGACAGCGCATGAACGTGAACGCATCTGCCGTATGGCCCATGATGCCTGGTCTCAGCAGCTGGCAATCGCCGGACTGTCCGTTGACATGCTGATCCGCCAGACCGGCAGCCCGGTTGGCGCCGACAAGTTGTCAGAATTAAACGCGGTGCTGGACATGACCCGCGCGGAGGAGTCAGCTCTTCTTCCCGGCAACCTGGATAAGACGGTTGCGCGCCTGGCGCAAAGCTATGGTCAACTGGGCGTGACAACCATCGTGACGGGACAGGCCAACTTCACCAGCCTTCAGGAAGAATCCCTTAAGCCTGTTCTGCGTGAAGCATTCGCCAACGCTGTCCGCCACGCTTACGCCCGCTCGATCGAAATACATTTTTTTAAGGATCAGTATAAGACGGGCATGGAGATCCGCAATGATACGCTGGACAGTTCGCCGGACATCGCCGAAGGCCGTGGCCTGCATGACATGAGGGTGCGCGTCTGCCAGGCGGGCGGCAGCATCCATTTCAGTAAACAGACCCGTTTTTCGCTTACAATCACGTTCGAACGCACCGGGGAGGATGAGCTTGATGAAAATCATTCTGATTGAGGATCAGAATCTGCTGAGCACCACGCTGAGAAAGGCACTCGAGCAAGTTCCGGATATCGAGGTCGTCGGCCAGTCTGATAAGGCCAGCGATGCTCCGGATTTATGCACCCGCCTGCAACCGGACATCGTGGTTATGGATGTTTTCACTCGGGAAGGAAGCGGTATCGACTACACAGCCCGGATCAAGCAGGCGTTTCCCAAAATCAAGGTGCTCGTAATGACCGGAGTCGAGGACGATCGTCTGGTTGAGGCTGCGGAAGAAGCCGGCGCAGATATGTTTATCTGGAAAAACACGTCACTGGAGGAACTGACTGAATTCATCCGCTACGCACAAAAAGACTACCGGCTTTTTCCCAGTCTGAACGTCGACAACGGCAAAAAAGCCAGCTTTTCCGACCTGGATCTGCGCATTGTGGCTTTGCTGGCTCAGGGCAAGTCCGCCCGCGAAATCGCATCAGAACTCTATCTTGGCTATGGCACCGTACGCATCCATATCTCCCACCTTTATGCCTCAACCGGTCTGAAAAGCCGGGCACAGCTGGTTGCTTATGCTATGCGCGCTGGCCTGATCCGGCTCGATTAGTCTTGCTGCTGTCCAACGATGCAGTCATATACAATTGTTAATGCAAGTCAGGACACTTGTGGATTCTTATCATCTGCCTGCTCATGAACAATATAAGTAACACAACTTTCCCACAGACTTATCGGCGCTTTCTCCTGCTGCGCAGGCTGTTTGACCGCGGAGCAAGCTCCTCAGCCTGTCAAACAGCAGCGCCTGAAAAGGCTACCCGCTGCGCGGGGTGGGAA
>JAAYLM010000521.1 GCA_012521915.1 Oscillospiraceae bacterium
CGTCCCCAAAGGAGGGATCTTGTGCAAATTGGTGTATGTACGACAGATTTTGCCGCACAGCCGGTGGAACAGCTTTTTTCCAGAATTGCCGCCTATGGTTTTACACAGGTTCAGTTCAGTTTTTCCTCAATCGGTGAAGATGAAATGCCGGAGCCTGTCAGTAAAAGTCTGCTGAGCAGAATTCGACGTTCCCTAAAGGTAAACCAGCTGGAGCTTGTTGCCATCAACGCCACCTTTAACATGATTCATCCGGATCTGGCTGAGCGCAGCAAAGGCATTGCCCGTTTCCCTCTGCTGGCTTATGTGGCACAGCTGCTGGACTGCCCTGTGCTGACGCTCTGTTCTGGCACCAATGATACTGAGGATATGTGGCGCTGGCACCCGGATAATGAAACCGAACTGTCGTGGCGCAACATGATCGCTGTCATGGAAGACCTTTTGCTGTGTGCTGATAAAAACGACTTGTATCTGGGTGTGGAAACAGAAGCGTCCAATGTAGTCTCCAGTACGGAACGTGCCCGCCGCCTGCTCGACGAAGTGAGCTCACCAAGGCTTAAAATCGTTATGGATTGCGCCAACCTGTTTCAAAAAGGCTCAGCACGGCCGGAGCTGGTGCGATCTGTTATCGGTAAGGCTTTTGACCTTCTGGGTTCTGCTGTCATTCTGGCTCATGGCAAAGACCTGACAGAAGGCGAATCACTCCGTTTCACCACGCCAGGCAAAGGAATTATCGATTACAATTATTTTCTGGAACAGCTGCGCCTCAGCGGTTATTCAGGGGGCATGCTGCTTCATGGCATCCAAAATGAATCGGAAATCCCTGAATGCCTTGCTTTTATGCGAAAAGAAATCGCCCAGGTTTTCTTCTGACCCGGCAAGCTCCCTTTCATAGGTGTTACGGCTGTCGCGCAGCGCACTCCCGATCATTTGCCTACTGGCTGATTTGTGCATTGTTATAAGAAAGATTACGGCATGGGTTGTGCAAAAAGATTAACGGTCGGTCAGGTCAATGCCATGCCGCTTCATCAGCACAG
Organism: Oscillospiraceae bacterium; assembly: GCA_012521915.1. Taxonomy (GTDB): domain Bacteria; phylum Bacillota; class Clostridia; order Saccharofermentanales; family UBA5734; genus JAAYBY01. Next base: position 1,035 of record JAAYLM010000521.1, read on the forward strand.
CGTTCATTTCAAGCCCAAGAAGAAGGACGGTTGACAAAAGCTGCAACCACGCCAGCAGAGCAATCAGTGCGCCCAGTGTACCATAAAAACGTGAATAATTGGCAAACTGATCAACATAGATCTGGAAAGCCAACGTTAAAACAACCCAGACAATGGTTGTGAAAAAGGCACCAGGCAGAGCATAACGGAAAGGGACCCGCAGTGACGGTCCGAACATGAAGAATAAAGTCAGCATGATGGCCATAAATGAAAAGGGAAGGATCAGCCGCAGCGGATTAAGCACCGGTATCAGGCTCATATTCGGCCATGACTTCTCCAGGACCTGGATGAGCTGTCTGCCGAAGACGACAGCAAGGAGGGCCAGAACCAGAGTTACAGCCAGGAGTATAACCCAGACGATCGAGAGAACATAGCGCAGAAGGATCGGACGCTGTTCCTGAAAACCAGTGATCCGATTGCTGCTTTTCATGAAGGCGCGGATACCGCCTGAGGCTGTGTATATCGCCAGGATGATGGACAAAGACAGCAACCCACCATGCTGGTGGTCAATGACTTCCGAGATGATACCAGCCAAAAAGGCGTACACAGACTCAGGGAGCGTTAGCTTTAGTGGATCGAGTAGTAGGGAGGAGTCAATCTTGAAATAACCAACCAGAGTGAAAAGGAACATGACAAAAGGGAAAAAAGCGAGAATCAGACTGAGTGTCAGCTGGTGGGCATAGGGAATGATATCGTCCTCTTGAACAGCTTTTGACAAATCGCCCCAAAATGAGTATAGCCGTCTAAATATTTTTTTCAGCAAAAAATCATCCTCCAGTACGGTTTTGTGCATCGGCCTTTTCAGTCCAGGAAAACCCGTTCAGGACCGAGCAGGTTATGCAGCAGCGCCAGATGTTGCCGGGATATGGCCTCCCGTTTTTCCGCTGCATAAGTGACAAAAGGTTCCTGACCACACGCTATTTCCTGATAGAGCAGGTTGGTGGGTCTGATTCTGGCAATGCGCTGGTAAAACTGGCTGGACATGCGGAAAAAACCATAACTGACATCAACAATTTCTGCTGGGTCGATTTCCTGGAAAAGATCACGGAAAAAGGGCAGGTAAGCTTCATCAACCTGCGGGTCGATCAGGATCGGATCAAAGCACAGCCGTACCGCATGACCACGGGACAACGCGGTTTTTACAGTGGCCAGGCGTGCGGCCAGCGGCGGCGTTTTGCGCTCGTAACGATCGATGACGCTGTCGGGAGCCAGTGTGAAAGCGAAGATGAATAGCGGAAACGGATCATGCTTCAGGAAATAGTCGCGAACAGCTGATTTGGTGCGGATTTCCGCCAAAAGCGGCAACTTTGCATCCAGTGTCCCGGCCAGATCATCCAGTAATGGGGCGAAGCTGTGAGAAGCCAGCATGTCAGCGTCATGTGAGAGGGCGAGATAAACAGGATCGCGGCCCAACTCAGAAAAAGCGGCGGTAAAATCCTGCAGGTTGACGAAGATGACCTGATTAGCTGATGGGTATAACCCTTGCAGATAGCAATAACTGCAGTCGAATGGGCAGCCCAGCATCAGATTGCTGTAAAAAAAACGATCATGGCCAAAATGCTGGCAGATGCGCGAACCTGTATAGACAAAGGGAGCGTCCTTAACCGCCAAGATTAAGCACGGGTAATCCTTTTGCCAGCGGATATCCTGGTTGGAGCGATTAAACACATCTTTGTAATGCCGGATGGGTATAACAGGGCATTGCGGCAGTCTGGCGATGATTTGCGAGGTTAGCTTGTAGCCGGCTGCACGACTTTCAACATAAATGGCCTGAAAACGTTGTCTGGTCATAAAGCTCCTGTAAGAGACCTGCCAGCAGTCTCTTCCCTTCTTGTTTGGCAACGGCTTTTCGCTGCATCACCTGCTGCAGCAGCGGATCCGGATTACAGCCAAAAGCGACGGAGCGTCGCACGGCTTTGTTCAGCTGCTGTTGCATGGATACCGTGAAGTGGTTCTGGCGGGACAATTGGCTGATCGTCTGCTGCAGACCATCAGGAAAAGTCGGGTCTGCCTGATCAACCCATGGTTGTGCCAGCCCGGTCATGCCATTGCTGAGCAGGGCCAGCTTCTGTTCGATCAAGTCCATCAGAAAGCGTCGTTCAGACAGCTGCGGTTCCAGATGGTCTGAAACGATTTTAAGGACATGAATTCGATGGGCTGCTGAGAAACGGCCTGCTGCTTCCATGAAACCGGCCGATTCCATATCACACCAGACAGGCGGATCGGGTTGATCAGGGGTTCTGATGACATGCCGCGGGCAGCAGCTGAGCGTGATGGTCTCTTCTGTAAAATCAGGCCCAAGATCCGGATAATAATGTCGATCGGTGTCCCTATCGACAATCTTGCCGGCCCGCACCAGTGCGCCTGTGGCAACCTGTTGGCAGCTGGTGCCGCAAAAGCCGAAATTGATCCAGCAATCTGCCTCGTGAGCTGTGCTACATTGGCTGAACAACCAGGTTGTTGCCATGGCTGAACGTATTTTTCCTGTCCCGCTGATGACCAGACAACAATCTTTACCGCGGTAGAGGGGGAACGGATGGCTCGTTAAGTCCTGTTTCAGCGTGAAAGCGCGGATCAGTGGTTTCGCTTCCAAAGGCAGGGCGGTAACCAGCAACAGCATAAGAGGCTCCTTTCAGGGTTTGGCAGCGGGTTTCTCATAAAACACCGCTGTCGCACTTGTCTACCATTATAG
>JAAYLM010000094.1 GCA_012521915.1 Oscillospiraceae bacterium
GATCTGGGAACAGGCGATCTGGGATGTTTTAAAGGTGCTGTCATCGAGTGAAATCTGCTGGTCTCGATTTGCTGTAAATGCCATGAAGCTTGACTGCTTTTGTCATAAATTATAGCTTTTTATCGTATAGCAGGCGATTCGACCAGGTGTTTTCGTTGCGTTATGGTTTTACGGGGTTTTACTTTTGACATCCGAACCAAATATCCGTAATAAGAAATAGCATGTGTCTAATCAAACCACCTCAAAATCAGCTGCGGAAAAATGGCGTGAATTTGTCTGATTCTGTTAGGTCCAACGCATCGATTATGGCTTCAAACTGGGTTACAGCAGTATCTAAACCCTTGGGATGATGTGCGTCGCTGCCTAGATAAAACTTGCAGCCGCATTTTTTAGCAATACGATATGGACGCAGGATTCGATCAAGGTTTTCCCCATCATACTTGAAAATCGGAAAATTTAATTCAGAACCAGCCTTTCTGTCCGCTATTTTTCCATAGAGCTCAAAAAATGTTGCGTCAGAAATAAGCTCCAGCACCTTTATATGATCTGCAGGCTGTTTGTTTGCAATTAAGCTGCAAGTCAAGTGGGCAATGCCGATCTTTTCAAAAGGAAGATCCATATCCAGAAGTTTATGAAGGCGTTCCGCATAGAGATACGCACGTCGTTCCAGAGAATCATCGGCTTCATCAATGGTGAACGATGGCATATGCAAATGGGTTGTAGGAATAATGACAAAATCAAATTGTTCGAACCGTTCTTGCGAAAGGCCAATTCTCATATGCTTATCCATTTCAGCTTCACAGCCAAAATAGAATATGACCGAATGGCTTTCCGGCAGCGGCAAAGCCAGATTCAGATGCTCATAATCTTGTTCTTTATAGAAACCAAAAATTTCCGCACCTGGTACTCTTTCATCCCAGAAGTGATCAGTTAAACAGATATCCAGCAAGCTGTTTTGCTCTGCATAATTCAACATGTATTTTGTTGTCTGCAATGGATCTTTGGAGCAAAGAGAAAGATTGGAGTGGATATGGTAATCGTGGTCGATGATATACTTCATGCCGTTTCTCCAATAACAATTTTGTTTTATTATGACAAAAGCCTGTCAACAAAGCAATTCCTGTTTTTCAGCAAGTTGTTTTTTACATATGTTTTTGACACGCCCCATGCCTAAAGGCAGGGGATTCCCGGTTCAACGAGCGTAGCCAGTACGGAAACAGAGTTTCCAGGTTTTACATACCCTCCCCGAGCGTAAATTCCCGCGGGTCCCACGGTACTCGTTGATCATGCGCTGCCGCAGTAATCGTGATGCCATCAACAGGACCCAGCAAGAAACTTGCTGCGCGGCTTAAAAAAGCCATCGCATAATCCCTGCTGAAATGCACCAACTCTTCTTTGAACCAAGCGGTCTCCTTCGCGTTCGGGTATTGTAACGTGAGATCGGGATTATGAGTCTGCATCCTTTCTCTCCCAATATTTCTTACACTCGTAATGATCATACAGCAAATCTTCGTATTCGCGCTGTATCGGTAAAGATAGATCAAAGCTGGGACAAGCCTTAATCTTCTCCCGTTCCATGCTGACACTGATACGACGCTTTTTCCAGCTGATCCAATCAATCCATTCCGGATCGATCAGCACCTTTTTCCCCTTGTCTTGATCGGTCTCTATCACCAAATATCGGATCTCCCAGGACTTTGAGTCAACAATAAAGTCGGAAACAAAACCTAGATCACCATCACTGGTCGATATTGGGTACTTCAGCACATCGCCGGTGCTGATCATGTTAGGTCCGTCGGATTCCTTGTCATGAACGATTTCCCGGGGACCGCCTAATGGCATGGGATAAAGATAAACGTCGCCCTGCATTGTATCCGTTCCGCTGATACCCACACCACCAACACCTATATCATCGGCACCCAACATATTATCTGCATCACGCGTCAGCGGTTTCTCTTTATCAATTTTAGGACTATTGGCCACCTGATCACGCGTCAGATCAACACGCATCTGGTGCTTTTCCATATCGAGTGTCTGTACCGACGCCGGTGAGATCAGCACCTCCTGGCCGAAAAGCCAGAAGCCAGTCTTGTCAATCAAGTAGCGCACGACCCAGGCTCTATCATCAAAATAAACATCATTGATTTTACCGATTTCGCCATCCTTAGCCTGGATGGTCAAACCCTTAAGTTCCTTCAAACTGATTAACATCACAAAACACCTCCGTCAATTAACTTTGTTGTCTAAGGACAGAAAGCTTTATACATTATTATGTTTTTATTATAACCGGACATGTCGTTGGTTTCGGAAACTTCAGTTACCAAATTTCTCTCATGATTGATTGTCGAGCCTGGCGGGTTGGGTGGGTTAAGCCCCGTTTCTGTGTTGCATATCACTGCTGCAAAGTGAGATTTTAGTATCTGGAGTTGCCCCAATATCCCGCAGAACGCTCGCCATGCATTGCGCATAGTGTTATCATGTAATTAAAACGACACATCTTCGGAGGACAACATGACGCCATTGATGTGGAATGATATCAAAATAATTAAGACCAATCATCGCCTACTGATAAAAATAACTGCAGCTGTCATCTGTGCAAGCTTTATGTTTATTTTACTTGGCGGTTGTCAATCGAGCGAAAACAAATCTACAGCAA
>JAAYLM010000522.1 GCA_012521915.1 Oscillospiraceae bacterium
CCTCTACCCGCTTCTCCAGTCTCAAAAACCCCGTCGAGACCAGTACGCCCCCATGTTGCAAACAGATTGGTCTGCCAGACTATTATAACAGATTCTGTGCCTTTCGTGAAGGTTCACAGCATTCTTTCATTCTTTGACATCGTGCAGCTCTTCCCTTATGCCTTTATGGACAAGAACAAGCCAGTTTCCTGTATCATCTCAGTCCAGAAGAGGTTTTAGGCTGATCTCACCTCTGTCAGCTGTTATGGCTGCAAACCGTTCTTTTCTCGCCAGGCTGATGTGCGCAAACCCCAGGTTTTTATAAGCTGAGTCATGCACATATTCAGCTGTGTACACGACAAAGTGATCCTCATCCAGTTTCATCAGGTAAAGTTCATTCATCATAAAACCTAGTGAACCCATCTTCTCCATCTCTTCGGATGTCAGGTTCATCGAACCCAAACGTGTTTCTTCTTTGGTTGTCAGGTTGAAAAGTCCGATTTCAGATCTGTGCATTCCAGAGCCCCAGGAGTAGGTATACAGCAGATCTTCTTTTCCATTACGGTCAAAATCGCACAGCTGTATATCCGTCAGGCCAAACCCGCCGAAACCGGTGCCAAGTGGATAGATCTTACCGTCTGCCAGGAGAAAGGATTCGCAGGATTCGTTGTATTTGAAAATCATACAGCCGGTCTGATTTTCTATGTATTCCGGAGTTACGTTGTAGCAGATGTCATCAGGGTACATCCGAGGCAGCTTGTCGAAGCCGATATCTTCTGCCAGGTTCAGAAATTCAGCAACATAATCCTGATTGCCGGTTAGCATATGCAGCGGATTGTAGGTTGCCTCATAGTAGTCAAGAACCTGTGTGTTGCAGGCAAGCTCGCGTTCATCAAGAAACAGGGGAAGATTCATGGCCTGATCAACAAGATCCTCAGGAAATTTTCTTCTGATCGAGCGTCCATAGCCGGTGCCATCCTCCGGTATCCAATATTCGATCAGGCGATATGTCTGGTTGTCTGGTTTCTGGAAGGTCAAGGCAACCGGCATATGACTGCCGCTAAAATGCGCAACACCTTGATCATTGAACGTGTAACGTTTCTCCAGGACGATAGCATAAGCCGTCACCCGGTTGCCTGATGCCACTGCTTGCAGGACGGTATGCCCTTCGGCAACAAATTCATGTTGTGGATCGCTGTAGTCCTGCTCAATCTTCGCCAGTACGGCCTGGTGTACTGCTTCATTAAGGTCCCGGTCATCATTGGGTACCCATTCGCTCTGGTGATCAGCCGGGTTAGCGGCAATGATAAAAACAACACCAAGACAGACCACAAGGGCACCTAGAAGAATCCAGGTCTTTGGTTTATGAAATTGAAGGACATTTTTGACCCGGGCTTTGACACCCGACTCGCCGAAAGCCAGAGGGCTGGCAGCAGGCAGTCGTGTACGGGTGGCCAGCGCTAACAGCGATTCGCTATAATGTCGCTTGACTGTTAAGCCTCCCATTTTGAGCACGGCTTCGTCACAGCGCATCTCCATGTCGCGCAGCATGCTGCTGTAGGCCAGCCAGGCAAGCGGATTGAACCAGTGGATGGCCAATACGGCAAATGCCAGCGGTTTGACCAGATGATCGCCACGCCTGATGTGGAACCGCTCATGCTGCAGGATATAGATGCGTTCATGTTCGGACAGCCGGATAGGCAAGTAGATTTTCGGGCGAAAAAACCCGAGGATGAAGGGTGTCGTGATTCGTTCTGACTCAAAGACATTGCCAGACAATCGGATGCAGCCTACCACATGACGCTTGATCTTGCTGTAAGAGATAACGCCATACAGCAGCATAATCGTCAGACCGGCCAGCCAGAATACCAGCGATGCAGCAACCAGGATCTGATTCGTGCTCAACTGCACTGCCGAATCAGCTGCAGGTAGGGCTGGCGGCAACGTGGGCGTCAGCGATCCGTTGTAGACTGCACTGGATGCGGCTATTTCCTGAATCGTCTGCCGAACCGGTACCAGGACAGTGTCAGCCGGCAGATAAGTCAGTGTATCCTGCCTGTTGCCCGCCAGGGATGCTTGTCTGAACAGGTTCAGGCTGAATAAACTGATTGCAGAGGAGAATGAAACCGGACAAACAAGCCGGAAAGCCGCGACGCTCCAAAGGGCATAGGAAAAGCGTTTGGGTATTTTTTTCAACAGCAGACGAACCGTCAGGATGGCCAGGATGGCCATGCTGCCTGTCAAGCTCAGGTTGATGACTTGCCAAAATATCTTTCCGGAGTGTAAGGTCAGCTGTTCAATGATTTCCATCGTCTTCCTCCTGATGCTCATTGATCAAGCGCCTGATCTCCTCCGCTTCACGGCTGGAAATGGCTTTACCGTTAAGAAAAGCAGCCACGAAACGGGGCAGCGAACCATCGAACGTGCGCTCAAGAAAAGCGTGGCTTTCCTGGGCCTGGACTTGCTCTTTCGGTACCAGTACACGAACAGTAGCCTTGTCATTCCGAATGAGGCCTTTTTCGCTCATACGGCGGATCGCATTATAGGTTGTCGATTTTTTCCAGCCAAGCCGCTCACGGCTCAAAACAACAAGACGGCCTGAACGGACTGGCGCATGCTCCCAGACAATCAGCATAAAACGATAGTCACTATCCCAGATATCAATCTTGTTCATCCGCACCTCCACAGGGTTTACATTTATAAACCTATTACAGTATAGATCGGCCCGAGACGAAAGTCAATCACACAAGAATATCTGAACAGGTGGTCTATCGTTAGCTTTTCAGGCTTGACTTAAATAAGGTTAAAGCGATAATTAAACTTAACGTAGATCATGTCAATCAGAATATGAGTAACACAGAAAAATCATTTTAAGCAAATCACACGATGACCAATCAAAAAGCGCGTTACATGGGGTAAAGCATTCGCAAAACATCCGTTTCATTGTCCTGAACAAGGAGGCGCAAAATGGGGAAAAGCTATCTTTACCATTATGGAAGCCCGGAGACATTCACTTTGATTCCACAGGAAGGCGTTGTTCTGGCCAGACCGCAAGGCTATGAAGGTTTCAACTGTTGTTGGGATGGTGCGCTTTCACCGGATGGTGTCTTCTATTTTTCTATTGGCAGCGAAGCGGGAAACGGTGATTATGCCTACCTGAACCGCTACAATCGAGACGAAAACACGATTGAAAAGTGCTTTTATTCGCGTGACGTTGTCCTGCCAAGCCCGCGTGCGCTGCCCGGCTCCAAGATTCACTCCGCGATCGACTTTCTACCCGATGGCCGGATTATCTGCTGCAATCATTCGACAGATAAAGCCCCCAATCACCCGGAATGGCTGCCATACGCCTACTATTCACATACCTGGGAAGGTTTTCAGGGCTCGACACTGATGATCTACGACCCGAAAACAGGCCATGTCGACAACCTTGGTATCCCTGCCCCGCATGAATCAATGTACGGCGGGGTATACTCCGCTAAAAACAATGCCTATTATATGCTCGGGTTTCAGCGGGGGCATATGTACAAATATGATCTGGACACGCGAAGAGTTAAGGATCTCGGCAAGGCCATCGAGGAATGCTCGCATCGTGTGCATGTCGGTCCGGACGAGCATGTCTACCTGACGTCGCCTTCGGGCTTCTTCATGCGTGTCAATACAGATACCGACCGTATCGAGTGGACGGGCATACGTCTGCCCAAGCATCGCTCTGACTACAAGAAACGCA
>JAAYLM010000523.1 GCA_012521915.1 Oscillospiraceae bacterium
AGAGAGCGAACATAATCTTCCTTTAAATATTAGGTTCTATTACAGTTGTTTGTTGAAAGGCTTGGTGTGTATGGTGGTCGTTAAGCATGATTTGTTACCCAAACAGAAAATCAGGGGCAATAATTTACTTGTTGAAGTTGATATCTATGAACTCGCTACTGAGCTATATGATGAGTTATCTGCAATTGACCTGATTGAGAGATTGAAAAACATTCCACAACTCGGTGTGATTAAAGTTCCAAAAAGAATGAAAAAATCTCGATATGACTATACAATACTTCAGTTGTATTTTCATCGTAAACGTCAAGACGAGCACACCTGTTCAATCAAACAGTGATCTGCCAAAATCATCCTAAAAACCGACATACAGGGAGGTATCGGGATGACACAAGCGGAAAAGCGCCAGCAATGGGAACAGCGTCTGTTGGCCTTTGAGGGCAGCGGCCAGACCGTTCAGGACTGGTGTGTGACGCAGAATATCAAATTGTCCAATTTCTACTATTGGCGGAGGAAATTGCGCTCAGGCGAGTCGGAGGAGCAGGTTAATCCCATCAATTGGCTGCCACTGGAATTTGACTTGAGGCCACCAGGCGAGCAGACCGCAGAACAGATCGGCATCGAAATAGACGGCCGCTACAAGGTTATCGTCCAGAAAGGCTTTGACCGGGATCAGTTGCGGGATGTTCTCCAGGTCCTGCAGCAAACATGCTTGGTGAACTGACCAACCGCCAGGTCTACCTGGCGTGTGGCGCGACAGACTTGCGTCGCGGCATCAACGGATTGGCTGTGCTGGTCAAGGAACAGTTTGAGTTGGATCCCTTCAGCTCTTGTCTGTTCGTGTTCTGTAATCGCAAACGGGATAAAATCAAGTGCCTGTTCTGGGATGTCAACGGATTCTGGCTGCTACAGCGGCAGATCGAAAAAGGCAAATTCGATTGGCCACAGGACGGCAATGAGGCGATGACCATCAGCTACCGCCAACTGCGCTGGCTCATGGATGGCTTATCGATAAGACAAAATAAAGCATTTCGAGAGTTGACATACAGCACAATTCTGTAAGTTATATCGACGCAATAATGTCTTTAATAACAGTGTTTACAGACATCAAAACAGATGACAAATCACATGTTTTGTGATAGTATATTTGCATGCTAATACAAGATAATTCATCATCAATAAAGAAAGACCTCACGGCTCGTTTGCGCACTTTGGAAGAGCGTATCCAGCTTCTGGAACAACAGAATGCTGAACTGGACGCCAAGGTCAAGTGGTATGAGGAACAGTATCGACTCAGTGTGCAGCAACGCTTCGGTTCTTCCAGTGAGAAAACCATGCCGCAGCAGATCAACCTGTTTAACGAGGCTGAGGATACAGCTGATCCGAACCAGGAAGAACCGACGCTCGAGACGGTTACCTATCAGCGCAAGAAGAGGCAGCCTGGTGATGTAGCCGACAAGATCAATGATCTGCCTGTAGAAGTGATTGAATACCGGCTGGCACAGGAAGACTGTGTGTGCCCTGCCTGTCAGAACACGTTGCATGAGATGAGTGCCCAAGTGCGGCGTGAACTGAAAATCGTACCGGCTCAGGTCTCTGTGGTTGAACACAAGCAGTTCATCTACGCCTGTCGTCATTGTGAACGGCATGCCACCGATGCAGACGCGACCGTACCGGTGATCAAGGCAGCGATGCCCAAGTCGTTTCTGCCGGGAACGATTGCTTCACCGTCGGCAGTCGCCTATATCATTGATCAGAAGTATACCAACGGGATGCCGCTGTATCGCCAGGAGAAGCAGCTGGCCCGACTGGATATCACCTTATCACGTCAGACCATGTCCAACTGGTTGATTGCAGCGGCGCAGCAGTGGCTGAGCCATCTGTTTCACCGGATGCATGAACTGCTGACCCGGCGCCAGATCATCATGGCAGACGAGACCACCTTACAGGTGCTGCGAGAATCCAATCGCTCAGCTCAGTCCACTTCCTACATGTGGCTGTACCGTTCCAGCGGCCGGGATCGTCCACCCATTGTCCTCTACGAATACCAGACGACACGTGCGGGCAAGCATGCCCAGGCCTTTTTGCGGACGTTTGCCGGCTATCTTCAGGTGGATGCGTATGCGGGCTATAACAAGGTGGACAACGTCAGACTGGTGTTATGCTGGGCGCATGCGCGCAGAGGATTTACTGACGCCCTCAAGGCACTGCCGGCAGAGGCCAGGAAAAAGGATGTGGCGGCCAAAACCGGCTTGAAATACTGCAATGACCTGTATGACGTGGAGCGCCAGATCCAGGACCTGCCGGATCAGAAGCGCTATGAACAGCGTCTGGCGCTTAGCAAGCCTATTCTGGATGCCTTCCATGATTGGCTCAGACGGATACGACCGCAGGTGCCGCCTAAGAGCAAATTCGGTCAGGCGATTCTATACTGCCTGAATCACTGGGACGGCCTCTGTGCCTACCTGCAGGATGGCCGGCTGGAAATAGATAACTCGAGAAGCGAGCGGTCCATCAAATCTTTTGTGATGGGAAGACGAGCCTGGATGTTTTCCAACACGCCCAAGGGCGCCCAGAGCAGCGCGATTATTTACAGTATTGTAGAATCAGCTAAGGAAAACCATCTCAAGCCGATGCCATACCTCATCTGGTTGTTCGAGCAGATGCCCAATGTCGCTATTGATGATGTCAAGGTCCTGGATAGCTTCCTGCCATGGTCGGACACTGTGCCAGACGGGTGCAGAATGCCTTCACCAAAAGGTTAGCAGCACCTATCATTTCAGTATAGGTGTGCTGGTTTATACGCTTACGATAGGATGTTGTAAAAGGAGATAAAGTGAATGAAAATACTTTCTCATAAAGATATTGTAGGTTTGAATATTGATGCAAAGAGTTGCTTTAAGTGGGTAGAAGATATGTTGATTGGTAAGAAAAAAGTCATTTTGCCTCCTAAGACCAGCATAAAACCCACAGATGAAATATTCTATAATGTCATGCCTTCGATATTGCCAGCGAACAATACCGCAGGGTTAAAGGTTGTAACAAGATATCCAGAGCGAATTCCATCATTGGATAGCCAGATAATTATATTCGATTTTGAGAGTGGGAAAATCAATGCTTTACTGGACGGAAACTATATTACTACAATGAGAACCGGTGCTGTCGCAGCGCATTCAATAAGACTACTTGCAAAAAACGATTTTTCGAAGGTTGGTTTTATAGGGTTGGGA
>JAAYLM010000095.1 GCA_012521915.1 Oscillospiraceae bacterium
CGAAGTTATCCGTATTGCGAATCGTCTCATCACGCATCAGGATAATGTTGTTGCGCCGGTTGCCTGCATAGCTGTAGATCGCGTAGTCAGGTTTTTGGAAAGTCCTGCCATCATCATAGCTTTCGGCGCAGCAGATAACCATGGGTCCGGTCAGCGGGGTATCAGGTTCTGGCTCAGCGGTAATGTTGAAGTGACCGGCTTTATAGTACAGGCGGATCACATGACGGTCTCGGATAACAACCGGATACGTGCAGCTGCTCCCTTCCCAGGGTGCGTCGCAAACCATGGCCACCCCGCGGTCCTGCAGCTGATGTTGGGTAAGAACGGCATCCGTCTGCTCGATCAGGTCATCGTCCCAGAAAACTTCCCTGCGGGTTCCGATCAGTACAGGCGCTTGCTTTTTCATGGGTTCTGGTCACCTCCGTGTTTCCCTCCGGCCACGATGATAAAAAGCTGGCCGTCGCCCTGCCGTTTGTTCAGCTAAACTTGAATGAAAAAAAGTCCGCGTCCTGCAGATCAACGCGCATACGCACTGGTCTGCCAGCCAGCTGAGCCACATCGGTTCCGTCAATGAAATCAACCGGGCGTTCCAGACTGTCGCCAAACAGTTCACAACTGCTGTAGCCCGGCAGCGGTGTGCCATTTTCATCCAGCAGCGTGATCTGCAGCGAACCGATGGCCGACGTGGAGAAATTAATCAACAGTCTGCTGCCACTGAATGTAAACGGCCTCGTCAGCAGATAGGCCGGCTTGTAGCCCGCGTGATAAGAAAGAAAGCCGTCTTTGCGTATGCTGTAACGCCGCAAGGCCTGTTCTTTGATCCAGTGGTAGTCGAAGCAGTAAAATGACAGCTCATCCGGAGCCTGATCCGGATCATCCGCAGGAGTTTCAACCATGCCCCAGGTTGGATAACAATCACCATAGACCCAGTTGCCGGTCCGTTCGATACCAGGGGTGAGAAAAGCCTCTTCCTGTCTCTTGAAATGGACGCCGTCCCGGCTGGTGATCAGAATGCAATCTGTCAACACCGTTCCATAGCGGATGTGTTTGCGGCAGCGGTTGCGCCGCTGGTCAGCGCCCGACAGGAAGTCGAAGTTGGGAACCCAGCGATCCCGTTCATAATAGCGCGATGGCATGCCGAGAAACATGTGATCAGCCCGTTCATATGGTTTGACCACATTTGTATAGAGCTCCACAGGGCTCACATCACCAAAATCCACTGGCTTCGCGTCGCCCCAGGTCTGAAAATCCGGCGATGTGCAGCAGCGGATGCCACGCAGCCTGGTACCCATGCCCTGGCTGCGGGTGCGCGTGTACCCTTCCGGCCAGTCACGCATGTAGAGGAAATATTGTTTGCTGTGCCGGTCCCAGAACGCGCAGTTCAAAGAATCAAACCAGCCGCCGCGCACCAGGCAGCCGCCCGGCGAAAAATGAATGCCGTCCGCACTCTTGTAAGCGCATAATTCATGCAGGTCTGTACCCGGTGCTGTACCATTGGCGGCTATTGCCTTGTAAAGGGCGTCCGGCGGGCAATCCGGGTTGCTGTCCTTGAAGACGGCGAAATTATCCAGACTGCGGGTATAGCCACCTTCCTGCATAATGATATTGTTGTGCTTGCTTCCGCCATAATCGTACAAACCCAGATCCGGTTTGCTGAAAGTCCGTCCGTTGTCATGGCTTTCAGCATAGCAAATGACAATGGGCGTCGCGTGGACATTGGTATCATCCTGCAGAAGGAAGCGGCCGGCATAATAGTAAAGACGGATAAGGGGTCCATCCTGGAACAGGCTGGCATAGCCGCAGTACGATCCTTCCCAGGGCTGATCGAATCTAAGGGCAATCTCACGCGTCTTTGGCTGGTGCTGTTTCAGTGTCGCGGTCGCTTCATCCAGCAGGTAATCATCCCAGAGCAGCTCACGACGGCTGCCCAGCGCGACAGGTGTTCTCTTTTTCATCTCCATCACCTCATGTCTTGCGTGAACGCCAGGCTCTGCCCAGCTATCGTTCAGTCCGGCTGGCCGACAAGCTGCATGGCATATAGATCGGCATCTGTAAGCTCAAATTTGAAACGGACCGCTTTCCCCCTCAAAAAAGATAAATCAGGATTGCCCCGCCAGGTTACATCACGTTCAAGTTCGTCACCATAAACGACATCGCAGTCTTCAGCGGCGTAACCGGGCAATGGCCAGCCACTTTCCGCGACAAGGCCAACCCTGATCGAACCGGGTGCTGATGTCGCGTAATTGATTCGTAACCTTTCGCCATTGAAAAGAATAGGCTTGGTCAGGAGTACCCCTCCGCGCCGGTCGGCGTACACCGATCCGAAGCGGAAGCGCGGTACGGTGACCCGGCGGATGCAGGCGCTGTCCCAGGCGTAGTTCTCGTTGATGAACAGCGAAAAATCATCACCGGTCTCCAGAATGCCCTGGGCGACGATCAGGCTGCGCTGGGTCCAATTGCGCTGATCAAGGCCCGGCCGTAACCAGCTTTCCAGAAAAGAACGCGTCCAGTGGCTGCCGTCACGGCTGCTCATGATCACGTTGTCGGAAACACCCACTTTCTCATGCTCCGGCACTTTATGCCGCTCGGGCATAAAACGCATGGGAAATGATAAATAGAGATGCTCAGCACCCGGGCACTGTACGGTCGCGTTGGTATAAAACTGCTCAAAGGGTATGCCGGGATCGTATGTGTGTGGTTTGGGTTTGCTCCAGTTGATGAAGTCTGCTGATTCATTGGTCTGGATCGCCCGCACCGCTGTAGACAGGCTGCCACCATCGCTCTGAGGCATGTCCTGGTTAAAATACCGCGAATAACAGACATATTTCTGCTTGTTGGTGTCATAGAAAACCAGATTATGCGAATCAAAGGCACCATCTGTGAACAAAGGTTGTTCCTGGCATTTCTCCCAGTGCAGTCCATCCGCGGAACGATAGCCAAACAGGCCTTGCGGCCGATGTCCGGCCACCGCTTTATATCGCTCGTCCAGGGTACAACCGGGATTGCCATCGAGAAAAGGACTGAAATTATGTGCGCTCCACCCCTGCACAATCAGGTTGGTATCCTGGCCGTCATAACTGATCAGACCGAGGTTTTTCCGTTCCCAGTGAATGCCGTCCTGACTTTCAGCATAGGCGCAGGCCTGCCCGTCCGTACGGTCATTCTCATTCTGGGGGAAAGTGGCCCGATAGTACATGCGACTGGTGTTCTCGTCGCGGAAAACAACAGAGTAGACGCCGCTGCCGGGTCCCTCCCATGGTTGATCCATTTTCAGTACGATCTCCCGGCGGGTCGGCGGGTTGAGGCGCAAGTTGGCCCGCTGCAGGGTTTCGATCAGGTAGGTGTCCACAAAAAGCTCACGTCTGTTCTCGATCTGAAGTGCATTTTTCTGCATCATGATATCCTCCGGGTCTGGGATGAGCCGCTCTGGCCAGGCACCGATTTTTCCAACGGCGCCGGATGATGGAGAAAGGCCACAGGCTGAGCCTGTGGCCACATCGGCTGCACGGCCGCGCTGTTAATTATTACTGGCTTCACAGACCCGCCCAGGTGTCAGGCAGATAACAAAAAAATCTCCGGTTAGCCGGTCTGCGTCAGCCATGCTTACTGGTTCTCTCTCAGCAGCTGCAGTGCCTTTTCCACTACCTGATCACCGGCTTCCGGTGCGTAGATGGATACGAGCGGCTCGTAACCGCCTTCCTCATAGGATTCCTGCGTATAGAGGTAGCCACCGCTCGAACCGTTAGTCACGGTACCGAAACAGGTTTTGGCAGCAGGAGATTCTTTTTTCAGGCGCAGACCAAATTCCACAAAAATCTCACAGGGGGCGGATACGATACGGTCTTCACCGATCCCGATCAGCATAATCTCGTATGGGAACATGGATTTGTAACCGTTATATGCGTCAGGTCCGGCCTGGGCAAGTTTCAGTCGGCGATTGGCCCCGATCAGCGTACACTCCAAGGTGCGCTGCTCCGGATAGGGCGCGTTTTGCTCGCGCGACAGCTGCAGGTTGTGTTCCGCTACCTGCTGATCCTCCTGGGCCTCCTCCAGCGTGGGGATCGGTTTAAGTGCCGGATTCATTTCAGTTGAACGCACCAGCAGCTTCGGGTCAGCTGAGTAGGTCAGGGTGTCCAGAACACGCTCTGCTTCAGCGCCCAGGGCGTAACCAACCCTTTTGGCTTCCTCAAAAGTCTGTCCGGAGCGGAAATGGCGGGATGACTGGTTGCCTGCGGCGCCCAGCTGGAAACCAACGACCAGCCCGGGGTCTTTTTTTTGGAAATAATCATAGACGTAGCCGGGATAATCGGCCGTGATACTGTAGCTCTCCGCATGCAGGAAGGTGGGGTGCAGGGCGTAATTGACCAGGACGCCGCGCAGTTTGTCACTGTCATCGCGCAGAGCGGTTACCCAGACTGACGGATCAGCCGGACCATCTTTGTGCCGCCGGTTGCCGCCGACATTCTGTTCACTGCCGCAATGGCCGTACCCCATGGCGATCTTGGCAGGGAACGCATTCAACATCGCTTCACGGACACCGTCCACAAGCTGCTCGTCGATCCAGTCCAGATAATGCGGGTACATCTCGCTTTTTTCCACGGCTATGCGAAAAGGCACTCCTGAGGTCACCGGTGCCGAATGCGTGTGGGTCGCGGATATCATGATGTTGGCAGCCGGAATCCCGCAAGCATCCTCAATCGCTTGACGGACTTTACGAACACGGGGTTTTGTGTAGAAGCACAAGTCAACGGTAATGATGGCCAGGCGCACATCATGGTTTTTCAGATAGAAAATATGCGCTTTGATGTCGTCATGGACTTCACTGTGATAGCGATCCGGGGGCAGAGGATAGCCCGCCATGAAGGTCGGGAAATCCGGTGTGATGACTTTTTCACGGACACCTGCGATTAACATGTAAAATCACTCCATTTTTTTCTTTCATGGCGCATGGCCATGTAGGTTTTCATGATAGACCTGTAGGTTTGCTGATTGTCTGCTTGTGGTTTGTAGGTTTTCCAGGTCATGGCGCACGCAGCCTGTGCCTGCTCCATATCCGCATAGAGACGGCTGCCGATACCGGCGCACAGAGCGGCACCCATACCAGCGGTTTCGCGCGATGAAGGAACCCGCACGTCGAGGCCGGTGACATCAGCCAGGATCTGACACCAGATCGCACTGGCCGCGCCGCCACCGAACACGTGCAACTCACCAGCCGGGGCAACCTGGCTGTTAATCTGGCGATGTGCCGTAATGCGTTCCGCGATTTCAAAGGACACACCTTCCAGCACAGCACGGATCACATCGCTTCTTGATGTATTCAGACTGAATCCGGTAAGCTGGCCATTTTGATTCAAACGGGCACCGGGCGTCAGCAGGGGATGAAAAAACAGGCCATTCCCGCCAGGAGGTGCCGCAGCAGCAAGCTCATCCATCTGCGGATAGCTCAGGTTGGGGAAAAAAGTATTGCGCACCCAGCGCAAGGCTGCGCCTGCGGTTGGAACACTGCTTTCCAGGATGAAACGGGACTGGTCGAACCCGTGGCAGAACACCCGTTCCTCTGGATCAAACCGCCGTTCTGCCGTCAGCGACGAAATAGCACTGGCCGTGCCCAGCGAAATGGTGATGACACCATTGCGGATGCCAGCGCCCAGAGCAGCACATTTCTGATCCTGCAGCCCCAGAACGACTTTGGTTTGTTCAGAAAGGCCCAAATGGCGGGCAACCTCCGGCAGAACCGTACCAATCACTTTTCCGAAGCAGGCTATTTCCGGCATTTTATCCTGGTCTATGGCGTATTGTTCAAACAGCTCGCTGATCCAGGTTTGCGTGGCGACATCATAGCACAGTGTTCCGCTGGCCATGCTGTAGTCCGTTACTGCCGCACCGCAGAACCGGTACTGCAGATAGTCAAGACCCATCAGAAACTTCCAGGTTTTCTGATAGATCTCCGGTCTGTGCTTTTTCAGCCACATCATCTGGGGAAAAACCATCGGCACGACGCAGCGACCGGTACGTCGGCTCAGATCCGCGCAGGCAGGATCACGGCGCAGCTGATCGGCTTCCGCCCTGGATCGACTGTCATACCAGCTGAGAGCGTTCATCAGGGTGTTTCCCTGGCGATCGAGCGGTACAAAGGAGATACCTTGGGAACTGATCGCGAGGGCAACGATCTTCCGGCCATCGACTGAGGCTTGGCTGATCGCCGCTTTCACGGCGTCCTGTACATGCCGCCACCACTCATCTGCGTCCTGCTCAACGCCTTCCGTGGTGAAAATGAGGTTGTATTCGATATAGTGCTCACCCAATACGGTTCCGTCGGGTGATAGCACCAGGCTCTTGCACCCGGTTGTGCCCAGGTCAATTCCCAATAGATACATAGACGGCTCCCTGCGCGTTATGGTCGTGGCCAGCCTGATGATTCAGGATCAATAGCCTGTCAGCTCCATGCATTCAATTGGCTCGGCAATCGACGGGGCAATGAAAATTGTGCAGGGCAGCACCTGATAGATCGATCCGGGTATCATCGGGGTTACCGGACCATGGGTGATCAAACGCGAGGTCATGCGCTGCCAGGATGAAAAGGTACCCATCGTGGTCAGGCCGTGACTTTCCACACGCTTTTTGGCGTGCAGGACATCACGCGGACCGATGGTCGCCGCTTTGGGCGGGACACTGCCGACATTACCCGAACAGCCGAAGACACCATGCAACGAATTTTGCGCGATGGTCAGCGGATGCAGCGTAACAATCTTAGCCGGCTGCTCCAGATATTCCTCGATGGAAGAAACTTGCGTGTATTCCGGACAGGGATCGATAAAGGCAATATGGCCGGCCCATCCTGGACCGGATGTGAAATAGTCGATGCCGCCTTCGGTTTTTTCATCAATCATGTCGGAATAATAATTGATGTTTTCCGTGGTCGGATAAAGGACATTCTCAGGCAGCGGCCGCAGTTCCGGGTCGATTCTCTCGATAAAGTATTTCTTAAAAGAATAGGTAAACCCGGAGCGGTAGGTGTCCGGAGCCACATTGCCATTTTCATCAGCCCATTCATCCATGGTAACGAAAACACAATCTTTACAGCTGATGCGGTTGCGGTTGATCAGCTCAGCCAGAGCCATGTGGGTCTGCGGGTTCGGATTGCCGAAAATGGTGGAAAACAGCTTGTTCTCTTCATAGGACTGCTTGATACCCAGGAATTTTTCTGCAAGAACCACAGAGATCGCATTCGGGAGGATACGGATGTTTACATCTGGATTGTCGTGGTGTTCAATTTCCTCCGGGGTCATTTTGGCCAGGCGCTCCAGCAGAGCCTGATCTTTGATCGGACAGAAATCAGCCGATTGGAAGCTCCATGGTTTACTCATGAATGTCACGCTCCTTTTGATCATGTTTCTGCGCCAAACCCGGTCAGCTGACCTGCCCGGGCGCAGCAGCTGCTGTTTTGCGAAAAACAGGTTAAGAGAATATGGGTTCGCAGTTTTCCTGTATCCATCATAGGCCAACGGTCCATTCATATCAAGCAGAGGGCACGGGAGAAGATTGCCGCCTTTTCAGATCGAAAGCAGCACATTGAAAAGGCCGGCTCTGCAGAGCCGGCCTTTGGGAAGCTTCTTCTTTGTCACATCGCCCAGTAGCCGACACGCTCCATCAATTCGATGGACTGTGCGGTCGTTTCACTGACGTAGACGGTTGTCGTCGCAACGCACTTTTCCCGCGGCATTCGTAGCTCAGGATCGATTTTTCCATAAAAGGCTTTGATGAATGAATGGTTGAAACCCGCTGTAAATGATTCCGGTGCCACTTCGCCTTTTTCATTTATACCCTTTCCATGAATTGCTTCAGGATGCGGACTGATGCAGCCGTACCGGCTTCCAGGCAGGCTTTGCCCAGTTCAGCGGTCGCATAGGTCGGATCACCAAACAAACCCGTCTTGGTTTCCTGCAGACCCCATGTCGAAACCGGTCCACGCAGTTCGTTGTTGCACTTGATGGCGTCAACCTGCGTGTATTCAGCTGTGTTGACCAGCTCAGGACGATAAGCCAGAACCATTGATGTTTCCCATTCACCGCCGTGGATATCGCCTTCCGGATCTTTTTTCAGCTTGTTGTAGACCGGCCGGCTGAGTTTGGATGGGGCCAGGGTACAGATAAAATTATCGTGCTCGTCAGCGATCTCGCGCATCACGGTGCGTAACAGGCCATCATGGTTGCCGTGGCAATCCAGCAGCGCGACCTTCTTGAAACCCTGCTTCATCAGGGCACTGATCATGTCATAGATATAGTCCATGAAAACACGCGTGCGAATCTTCAAGGTACCCGGCCAGCGGGTCACGATGTTCATGGAATAACCATAATAGATCGGCCGTGTCAGCAAGACGTGGATGTCTTCTTTGGTGAGCGCGTCGGCGATGGCATCACCATACATCTTGGCGATGATGGCATCTGTTTCCACAGGCAGATGGCGCCCGTGTTCCTCCGTGGTCCCGACTGGGATGATCACCAGGGTGTTCTTGCGAATAGCTTCCTCCAGCTGAGGCCAGCTTTGCTCGCCGAAATAATACGACATATTTGAGTCCTCCTTCTTATCATACAGCCAGTTCGGCCAATAATCGATGATTAGATTGCCTTTTGACCCTATCAAACGCTCTTCACGACGATCGGATCAACTCAGCAGTTTTGCTTCAAGTGCGCAATAACGCTGGTGGGTGAGGCGGTATCGTGCCATCCGCGCTGGATCTGGCTGAAAAAAACAGACCGGTTCCCGGATCGCAGCAAACCGGTTCTGGTCGGCTGCACTGGTGTTGAGTCTGACAACCGACAGCAGTACCGCGCCGTAATTTGCCAATTCAGTCTGCATCTGCAGCACCGGCAGGTCCGTGGTATCTGCTATGAGCGTGCACAACAGATTGCTGCGCGAGCCACCGCCAAACAGGCTGTGCATGTCATTCGCCTGCGCGGTTGCCCTTTTGTTCCCAGATCAATACCAATTAAAATCATCTGTTCGCTCCAGTTGCTGACTGCATTTCTGGTCAACGGCTGTAGCGAGGCTGTCCGCCAACCCAGGTTTCGGATACCATCAGCTGATCATCGAGCAGAATCAGATCCGCGTCATATCCCGGGGCAATCAAACCTTTGCGGCCGCCCAGGCCAAGAACCCGGGCTGGGTTCGTCGATGCCATGGCGATGGCTTGTGGCAAAGGCAGATCCAGCAAAGCCCTGGCATTGCGCACAGCCCGGTCCAGCGTGAGGCCGCTCCCGTTCAGGCCGCCCGGGCTGTGGCTTTTCGGGCCCAATCTGGCTGGCGCGCCTTCATAGGCAACTGTGATTTCCTGCCCGCCCATGCTGGGATACGTTCCCGGAGGCATGCCGGCGTTGACATTGGCGTCTGTACAAAAGCAGACCCGGTCAGGACCCATCGCCTTGAGGGCAAGCCGCACAGCTAGCGGGTTGACATGCTCGCCATCCAGGATGAAATCAACGGTTGTCTCATCGCTGGCCAGGATAGCTTCGACTGTGCCACAACCGCGCACACCGCCTTCCTGATCGCCCGGATAGGGAAAAACATCATAAAAATGCGTTGCATGTGTAGCGCCGGCCCGGATCGCCTGCTCTGTCTGTTCAGCACTGGCCTTGGTATGGGTGATGAAAGCCGGAACACCGTAGCGGGTCATCAGCGGCAGCAGTTCGGTGATGTTGGGTGTTTCCGGTGAGATGCCAAAAATGACTGGATAAGGGCTGAGCGCATCGATCAGGCTCTGAACCCGTTCCGGGCTATAGTCGCGTGGTATGGTGGAAAGTGATCCGGTCAAGGCAAGGTAGTGCCCTTCCAGGAAAAAGCCCAGCACAGCTGTCCCGCTGTATTGACGGGCTGACAGGGCATTCAGATCCTGAATTTCATTTTTTGTATCTTTCTGTGGTGTCAGGGTCGGCAAAAACCCGGTGACACCGAAGCGCAGTAAGGCCTGGCTCATCTTTTCCAGGGCATCCGGACCCCAGTCAGCCAGCTGATTCATCGCGCCGTGAATATGCACATCGATAAACCCGGGAGCCAGATAACGTCCACCGCCATCAATAACCTGTGTGTCAGGCGGGACGCAGTGACTGGCAAGCTCTGCAGGAACAACATTCTGTATGCGGTTGTCTTGTAAAATAACGCCCTGGTCGTCAAGAACCTCATGGCGGCTTACCAGGCGTATGTTGCGAAAAATATATGACGACATGATTTCGTCCCCCTTTATCGTCCATAAGCTTAAGCAAGGTGCTAAGCTTGAATCATGCATAAAGACCTGAAGGCCTTAACGCAGCTATTATACAGCATCCCATCCGGACAAAACAGCATCGCCGGTTACCAAAGGGAAAATCACGGTAAAACAAGTTGAATCGCCTCATTCGTGATAGAATTTAATACGGATAGATTTGTCAGTTCCTGACACATGATGGAGGTTTCTATGAAAACAATAAAAAACAAACAACTGCTCGTCGGTGCTGATTTTGCGGGATTCCCGCTGAAGGAAGCCGTTGTCAACCATCTGCGGCAAAAAGGCTGGGAAATCACGGATGTCGGTGTGCGTTC
>JAAYLM010000524.1 GCA_012521915.1 Oscillospiraceae bacterium
CCGGAAGCCTATTAGCCATTATTCTACTTACCTCAATTATTACTTTGAATGCATCTGCGGATAAGTATTTCGCATTCTCTGATACTGGGAAGCCAACTGGCCAATACACCAATATTACTGTCTGGAACTCTGAACTGTTTATCTATAGAGAATCGGAAGGATTATTAAGGTATCATTTAAATGATGCACAAGTCGACCTCTTATTATCTGATAGGATGTTATTATCACATGGGCAACCGCTTTCCAGCAGTTCACAGCCTTTTCCTATCTTGATCGGAGGAGAAGAGGGACTTTACATGTTGGTAGACAATGCTTTATGGCAATACAACCCTGAAGACATGAACTTTGAGTACCTCTATACGGCGACTCTTCCAGATCAGGATGAATATCAAGCAATACTTGACTATGCTGTTGTTAATTCCACTCTATATGCGATAGCGTTAAATTCATATGGATTAACTGATTTAATCAGACTTAAGGAGGAAACAACTGAGTTAGTTCAGCAAGGAATTGTCAGGATTTGTCAATATCACCCAGGAAAGATTTTGGTAGTGACAAGTGATTTTACATCGGGTAAATCAATTGCGATTCTTGATGTAGAGAACAATATTCTGTCTGAGGTAATGCACCTAAATAATGAAGTTGGAAAATATTTATTCTATGCACCTGATATAGATGCTGTATACATGTGGAATAGCAATGTTGTACGGCGTGCAATAAATTTCGGCAGTTTTGAAACTGCATTTTATATACCGCAAGAACAAAGAGAACCGTTAAAAATTGTTCCATTACCCAATGGTAATATTGCCATAAACTATTACGACGATGTATTAATAGCAGAGGCAAAGCCAGACAAAATAGAGTTGTTACCGCTGAAGGTGAAGGGCTATAGCCATGAACTGCCTAATCAAGCTTTTGTATCTGCTCATCCAGATATTCCTCTTGAACTTGACGAGCGCTATCCAGACAATGCAGAATCCATGCTGACTGACATATTATTCGGCAGCGGTGCTGATGTATATGTGATCGACTCAGGTGATTACGATATCACTGTGATGGCACAAAAAGGTTATGTCGAGGACTTGTCTTCCAGTTCTCTGCTACAAGAGGCTGTGGACCGAATGTATCCTTTTGTACAAGAAATTGCTGCACCCGGAGGTCGCCTTTCCGCATTGCCGGTAAGGTTTAGCGCGACGTGGCGATTAATTGGTTATTTTCCGAGCGCTTTCTCCAGTATTGGTTTAGATAGCAGTGATATACCAAAAACATACTCAGATTTATTAGTTTTTATTAAAGAGTGGCAAAATGGAGTAAGTGATGAGCATCCAGGGATAAATCTATTTGGTAGTGTTGAAAGCGATGTTATTCGGGATGCTATCATATGGGGGATACTCAATAGCGAAATGATTTACTTCGCCAAGTCTGGTGAGCCTATGGCTTTGGACGCAGACAGAACTACAGCACTATTAGAGCAAATTAACTCAATAGACTGGGGTGATAGTCAAATTTCATCCAATGCCTTACCTATTCTTGCAGATTCCCCATCATCAACCAATCTCTTTTCAACCTACAATTTAGCTGTCGAACAAATGGATCAAAACCTAAAAAATGGTCTTATGCCATTACCGCTATCACTGTCCCCAGAACTAGAACCAGTCACAGATATCCGGGTGACAATGCTGATTGTCAATCCAAACAGTAAGAATCTTGAAGGCTCAATGAAGTATCTTGAGTTTATCAGATCTCAACAGCCTCAAGCCTATGCAATAGCCTTCTCCCCATCTATCAACACACCCATTAAGAATCCAGAATACAATGATCAAGTTTCATTATTGCTCGAAACAATTTCCGGCATTGAAGAACAAATGGCTGTAGCTGAGACTGTGGAAAAAAGAGAAATGGAACAACAAATAATGCAACTCAAGATAGAAATCGCTGATTTGGCTGATGATGAATACTTTGTTAGCCCGCAGGCGATTCAAACATATAGAGAGTATGCATATCTACTGCATAGCGTTCCCGCAAGTGTTTTATCCAAGAATAATGATGAGATTCAATCTCTCATTAAGCGGTATAAAGACGGACAACTACCACCTAAACAGTTGGTTGATGAGTTGAATCGAAAACTTAAGATGGTTCAGTTGGAAAATAGGTGAAGATCAGGATGCCCCTCTGGCGGATATCTTGATCAGTCTTAACAAACTGGTTCAATCGGCAGGCTGGCCTTTGCGAAATGATCCTGTCAAACTGACCATTGTCGGCATATATAACATAGGGGAGGATGCGCCGGCTTGGGTTCAGGGTGGGAACGCCGTCATACTGCGGTGATACCCTGTGCCCCTGATGCCTCCGCCATGTTTTAATTTGTAAGATTTTTTGATATTTGTTTGACTAAAAAAGGCGTTGTCCCGTACAATGATTTTAAATCTATCTAAAAAACATAAAAGCAATATCCTTAAAGAGTAAAAAACTGAAAGGGAGAACGTGATGATGACAGTACGTCTTAAAGGCATCCTGACAATGAGCCTCATCCTGTTGTTTCTTTTTATTCCGTCAATGTTGGCGGAGGAAGAGGCGATGAACAGGCTGTATGCTATTATCCAGGAACAGAGGGGCTATACGCGGGAACAATTGAGCGTGAATCAAATGGAATACAGCGATGGCAGGTGGGGCTTCAGCCTGACCATCATTGATCACCCGGAAGATGAGGATGGGCTGCTGGTTGGGCAGATGGACACGGCAGGCAGATTGCTCATGCTGGAAGGGCCTCAAAAAATATCTTGGGACAGGCAATTGGAAAATGATCTGAAGGCCTGTTTCAACCG
>JAAYLM010000096.1 GCA_012521915.1 Oscillospiraceae bacterium
ACCATAGTGCCCATACATCTAAGGAAACACGCAAGTATTTGGAACAGCATCCTGGTCGCTTTGAATTTATTTTCACACCTAAACATGGATCTTGGCTGAATATGATTGAGAGTTTCTTTGGCAAATTTGCGCGCGTCTGTTTAAAGGGAATCCGTGTTAAATCAAAGGATGAATTGGTACAGCGAATTTATCAGTATATGGATGAAGTTAATGCCCAGCCAGTGATTTATCGCTGGAAATACAAGATGGATGATATGATTGTTTGAGATTAGCACAACCAATTAAAAAACGATGTACTAGTACAATATTTCCACTTGTGTATTATCTTGCTGTCTGTTTTGATTTTTCGCAGGAAAAACCGATTAAGATCGATCTGTGCAAAGCGCACAGTCCGGTTTCTGCTTTAGAGACATTGCCATAGGTGATCGTTGCATTGGCAAATCAAAAAATGTTGGTGGTGCTGAAATTCAGCCCCAGAATGATTCATGATGAAAGGTTACTGAAGGGGAAAATGTAAAAATAAAAAACGTAACTAAAAAAAATCAATATAAACTTGTCAAAGTTCATTTGTAACAAGACAACATGTATTGAAGCGAATTATTTGGTTAATAACTTTAGAATATATGCACATTGTATGCTCATATTTATTTTTTGTCAATTGTTTTGTTTGTTTTGACGATGCTGAGTATTTTCAGTTTAAGACATGTTTGCGTGATAATAGCGCTGACTGCTGATATTATATATGAAGAAAACAATGTTCCCGCCATGAGCAGCCGTTTGACATTTCTGGTGCCGCTGACTTTCAAGTTGAGAAGGTTGCTACGCGGTCAAAAGGCAAAAGAGCTGTAGCTTTTTTGTGGCAATAAGAAAACCTGGCCTTCGTAAGATGCCGGCAGCAGGTCAGGTCTTCCCCATTGCAGAAAAAGAATCCAGCGTCGTTAAGCGCTATGAACCGTGTTCCTTTTTATTTTTGCTGCATATAAGTTTTTATCGGCTCTCATAATCATCCTGTCAGCATTTTCATCGGTCAGATGATTGTAACAGGCCACCCCGATACTGATCGTCACAGGAATCCGTTCCTGATTAAACAAAATAGCTGATCGTTCAACCTGCACACGAAGCCTTTCAGCGACGATACTGGCTTCGGCAAGCGCACTGCCCGGCAGGCCAATAATAAACTCATCACCGCCATATCTTCCCAGAATATCATAAGGGCGTATATGTTCAGCCAGGCAGGCAGCGACCTCCTTAAGAACCTGGTCACCGCCGAGATGGCCATATTTATCGTTGATCGCCTTTAAATAGTCAATATCCAGCAGCAGCAGCGACAAGGCTATGCTTTCACGTTCTGACCGGCCCATCTCCTGTTGTATTTCCGCCATAAAGGCCCTGCGGTTTAGCAGGCCTGTCAGATAGTCATATGAAGCGTAATATGCGAATTCCCTTTCAGCTTTTTGCATGGACTCTTCTGCTTTTTTCAGGAATGATATGTCACGGACAATGATGACAGACCATATTCTCCCATCTTCATCATGGAAAATGGTCGAAGAAAGCTCAACAGGAAAAACACTGTTGTCCTTGCGTTTGAAGTTTAACTCAGTCTTTATCTGCCCTTTCTTCAAACGTTCAACAATACATTTATCCAGACGAGAATCATTCATATCGACAACACCGGAACGGCCGATTTGGCAGATCTCATCCTTGGTTCTTTGCAGCATTTTGCAGGCTGCCGGGTTCGCTCGATAAATCTCGCCATTCGGATTGGTCAGGAAAATGGCGTCAAAGCTGTTTTCAAAAAGGAAGCGATATATCGTGTCGTTGATCTGCCGATCCATAAAACTCAGCCTTATAAGCTTTCATACCTGATGATGACCCAGGCAGTCGTGCACCTTGTACTGAAACAGCTTTTCGTCCTATGCAACAGGAAAAAGCAACGAAAAGCATCTATGAAGCAATGTTGCTATCACTATTTTATCTTGGATCATCACAGTTAGCAAACACATTATTCCATAAAGGGAAAGCGATCATGAACCACCCGGCATTTTCATTCATTTTTGTTGACATGCGTGTGATATTTTTGAGATGATGGGAACGTGAAACAGCAAATTCCTGATAAGGAGATTTGACATGAACACGAATTCAAAGCAACGAAAACTTAACTTCGCGGTGATCGGGTGCGGGATGCTGGCGCGGTCACAACACATTCCGAACATCGCCAAATCAGACAAGGCCACCTTGCACACCTGTTGTGACCTTTCGGATGATGCCCTTGCCGAGTGCCGCGATAAGCACGGTGCGCTGCACATCACCAAGGACTATCTGGCAGCGATCAACGATCCCGAAGTGGACGCGATCTGCCTGGCGACCACAGAGAAGGTTCGCCTGGCGCCCATCGAAGCAGCCGCCGCGGCTGGAAAACCGGTTTATTGCGAGAAGCCCCTGGCGCGGGAACTCGACGAAATGCGGCGCATCCAGGAGGTTGTTCACCAGGCGGGCATCCCCTTCTGTGTTGGGCACAACCGCCGCAGTGCTCCGGCCATGGTTGACGCACATCGTATCTTCCGGGCACATATGACAGATCCAAAACCTTGCCTGTGGCGCTTCAAACGTGAAGCATCGGGTCTGCCATCCCTTACCAGCTCCGGTGTAGCCGGCATGAGCGTGCGTATCAATGACGACTGGTGGAGTTGGAAGAAATGGGTTTTTGACAAAGAACAGGCACCACACGGCCCCATGCTTTTCGAGATGGTTCATTTTACAGACCTCTGCAACTGGTTCATGGGCGCCGAGCCCGAAATGGTTACAGCGATCGAAAGCGGCATGCTGAACAGCGGCGTCGTTATTTCCTACAAGACTGGTGAATTGGCTACAATCATGACCTGCTCCAACGGCACATTCGGCTACCCCAAAGAGCTGTATGAGATGTTCGGCAACAGCGGCGCGGTCATTGTGGACCATATGCTGGAAGTTCGTACTGCAGCGATCGAAGGCGCTCCAGACCGGATGACATACGCCATGCTGGGCGATAAGCATCCGGACATTGGCACCGAGGGCGGATTCAGCGGATATTGGGCCAAGAAGCAGGCAGCCTGTGCTGAGGCCGAAAAAGCTTGCGATCCGTCTCTGATCTTCACGGCTGAGCCAGACAAAGGCCACGCTCATGCGATCGACCGTTTTGTGGATGAAATCAATGGCACAGGTCCTGTGGTCTGTGGTGTCGATGATGCTGTTCTGGCCACCCGTGTGGCGTTCGCCGCCATAAAATCCGCCGCTGAACATCGTGCTGTGCGTATGGAGGAAGTATGAAGGTTTATATTCAGACAGATATTGAAGGCGTAGCCGGCGTCACATTTTTCGAGAACCGGACGGATAACACACCAAGGGCTTATGAGCACGGACAGCGCATGCGCGTCTTGCTCACCGGCGAAGTCAACGCAGCAGTACGAGGGGCATTTGATTCCGGAGCGACTGAAGTGCTGGTGAATGACAACCATGGTACCGGATATAACATCCTGTTCGAAGATCTGGATCCGCGCTGTGAAATCATACACGGCCGCAACTGCAGCGGTCCCGCCTGGATGCCTGAACTCGACGACAGTTTTGACGCCCTGGTTTTGGTCGGCCATCATGCCATGGCCAATACCCCGGGTGCGCTTTTACAGCATTCCCGCTGGGAAATCAACGGCGGGAAGCTGTTCCTCAGCGAAGCCAGTATGGCAGCAGCCCTGGCCGGCGACCTTGGTGTGCCCAGTGTTTTTGTCAGCGGTGACAACCTGCTGGTCGCTGAGGTCAGTGAAAAAGTTACCGGAATACAAGCCGCGGTGGTTAAAAAAGCACTCAGTCCATACCAGGCCCGCTCCCGTACACC
>JAAYLM010000525.1 GCA_012521915.1 Oscillospiraceae bacterium
CACGGGTGTCCCCAGCCCCTTCTGCGAGTCGACCGTCAGGCTGCCACCAGTTAGTATACAATGTTCTTTTAGTAAAGGCAAACCAAGTCCTATGGAACGGGTGGTTCTTGTTGTATGGTAGGGATCTGTCACCTTGGATAACTGTTTTTCATCCATGCCGCACCCATTGTCTTTGACCTGCATGGTCAGCTTATCTGCCTGTGAATCAGCAGCGATCAGGATGTCAATGCGCTGTGCACCGGCCCTCAAGCCGTTTTGCACAATATCCATCAAATGTAAGGCTAATTCACGCATACGACCGCCATTTCACTTTTGCTCCGGCTATTATAGCACTGACCTGTCAAGGCCGCAATGCAGACAAAACAGCGGTTACCATACGTTGACGCGCTTCAGGTGCAGACAGGTCCTGTTTTGCCAGCGCAAGGTCTAGGGTCGGTCCTGCTTCAGCAATATCTTTTAGATGATGGGCATCTGAATTAAACAACGTTCGATATGCAGCCAGTTCAGGCTTATCACGGAAGAGCGCGGCGGCCTTTTCCGGACTGCTGTATTCCAGCCAGCTGGTTGGATAGTCAACAGGAATTGCGCCCAGGGTTTGCAACATGCTGTAGGCATCACGGTCGACATGGGCCGGTATCAGTACGCCCCCCAGACCCAACGCCATTTCAGCCAGTGTCTGGCAGTCCAAGCGGCATGGCTGCAGCAGCAGGCGATCCACCGATCCGGTCTGGTGGTCTTCGCTGTCAAAGAGCAGCTGTTCGCCAAAAATAAGCGGGCGATTGGACAACTCCGGCAGATGTTGCTGGACAAAACATTCCATCATTTGCGCTGCTGTCAGATCTGGCAACAGGCAGAGCAGGTGGATTTCTTCAGAAGATTCGATTTCCAGCCCGGGAAGGACAACAGGTCCGCCCTGTTTTTCCGCAGCCAGCATGACAGCTGCGCAGTTCCCGCAGCATTGGTGGTCTGTAACCGCAATGATCTGCAGGCCTTTAAGGGCGGCCATCGCCACGATATTGCCGGGTGTCATGTCGAGGTCGGCACATGGCGACAAGGCGGAATGGATATGCAGATCATAAGATACAGTCATCATGAAGTGGTCAGCAGCGCTGCAGCAGTTTTTCCATCTCGGCTGCCGCGGCAAACGTGGTCAGTCCCGTCTGCAGCACGACTACCCCGCGTTCCTCTGCACGTTGCAGTACAGCGGCATCCATCGTTACGCCCTCAGTCAAAAGAACACAGGCACATTCTGTGAGCTCAGCTACGGCGATCACATTCACACTGTTTAGGATGGTCAGCCAGATATCATCTTTTTCCGCATGAGCCATCACCCAACTAAGCAGATCACCGGCATAGCCGCCTTTAACAGGGCGGCCTGCATGACTGCTTCCGGCCAGGCAGCAGCAAGACAGGCCTTCCAGAACATCACTGACGCGCAGCATCCTGATCACGTCCCCCTTGCTGAACATGACGGTTCATTTCATGTTCAAGATCAACCATCTGAGCCGCCACACTGCGGATGCGCTCTTTCAGTTTGAAAATACAGTCCGTTTCCACCGCTTCCCCTTTTACGATATCTTCAGCCAGCGCCTCACAATCCGGTGCGCCACAGGCACCACAATCGAGACCTGGCAATTCAGCGACGATCTTCTTCATATGTTCGTATTTTTGAAGTGCCTGGATGATATCATCATCCAGCTGCATGGCAGGATTCGGCCCAGGCAGCTGTGCCCAGGGCTCAAGACGGGGCAACTGCGCTTTTTTTGAAACCGTGGCAGATGCTTCAGAAGCGGCAGCGGCTGCTGCGACAAAAGCACGTTGCCTGGCGTGCGCGGAAAATCTGTTGGCGACAGTCAACGGGCCACCAATACAGCCGCCTACACACGAGTTGGCTTCTATGAAATCAACATCATGCAACCGTTCATTTTCAACTTCTTCCAGAATGGCAATGACGTTGTTTATGCCGTCAACCGCCAAATAACGCTCAGTCTGAAGCGCGATCGCCTCACCTCCGGCATAGGCCCAGCGAACACCGACCGATCCGGCCATTTCCTCGAACTTCTCATCTTTTTTGCCTGACTCAATTTTTTCCAGGTTGGCTAGAATGAGCGGATAAGCATCAGAAATGGCAATAACCCCGTTGACATTTGAGGTCATCCCTGCGAGCGGATTATGCACAGCTGTGCGTTTTGCAGGGCAAGGACTGATAAAAAAGATGCCTATTTTTTCCGGAGGCAAGCCAGTCCTGCGGCTCGCGTCCGCTCTGGCCTGCCGGGCAGTCACTTCCATGGGTGAATCAAAAGGAACCAAATTTTCCAGCAGATTGGGATAACGCATCTGGATCAGCCGCACCACCACCGGACAGGCTGATGAAATCAAAGGCCCTTGAGCCTTATCCATGGATTCTCTCAGGTAGCGTGCTGTGTTGGCGGTCACGACTTCCGCGCCCCAAGCTACTTCAGACACCGCATCAAAACCAATGGTGCTTAGTGCGGCCAGAACTTTGGCACGGGTGGCCGGAGGTCCGAACTGGGCGTACAGAGAAGGGGCCGCCAGCGCTACTTTGTACGGCCAGGCAGACAGTTGTTCAAAACTGTCCATACTGGCGCTTTTTGCATGGTGCGGACAAGCGCGGATGCATTCGCCGCAGTCAATGCAGCGGGCGTCGGATATCTGGGCTTTCCCATCACGGACACGAATAGCCTCTGTCGGGCAGCGCTTGATACAGTTTGTGCAGCCAACGCAAAGTTCTCTATTCAGTTTCACAGAATGACGTGTGGACATTTTATCTCACTAGTCGCTACCTGAGACACAACAATTACAGCTGTGCTGCGGTGGAAGCGCATTAACCCTTTCTATGTAAAATTAATGACAATATGAACCGTTGTCCCCTGTCCGGGAGCTGTTTCTATTGACAGCAGATCCACCTGTTTTTTTATATTGGGCAGACCCATGCCGGCCCCGAAGCCCATTTCCCGGGCAATATCCGGCGCAGTCGACCAGCCTTCCTGCATGGCAAGGTCGACATCGGGTATGCCCGGGCCTTCATCCTTAACTGAAATGCAGACATGGTCAGGATAGATGGCCACATCAGCGGTGCCACCGCCTGCATGGATGACTGCATTCAGTTCAGCTTCATACATGGCTATGGCTGCCCTTTTTACAACAGTAGCCTGGACCCCAAGGCGGGCAAGCGCTTTCTTGGTAGCGCTGGATGCTTCACCGGCATGAATGAAATCATCGCCGCTGATCTTGAATGTCAATACGAGTGGATCGATGTCTTCATCCCCCTTTGCCCCTGAGACCATGCTGGTAAAGCTCACCACAAGCTGTAAACATCGGCATTTCCGTTGTCAAGACACAGATGCCTTTTTCCTGAGCCAGCGTCAGGATGCTCTCCCCGGGTTGTTTGCCACGCACAAAGACAACCACTTTAATGTCCATCATTTCTGCTGTGCGGATGGCTTGGGGGTTAACCAGTCCGGTTAAAAGCAGCTCATTGCTGCTACAGGCAAAAGCCATGACATCGCTCATCAGGTCAGCCCCGCAGGCAACCTGAATATCGGTTTCCATATCCGGTGCCTCAACCGCCACATCTGCTTTCAGTAATCGGACGCATTCTTTTATTTTCATGTACCGCTCCTGAACTTTCTTTATGGTTCTGTTTGGTAAAATCGCTGTGATCAGCGTAAAGAGGCTTTCTATCGTACAAGTTTAACAAACAGACTTGTATTATTATATCATTTATGCTATCATCATGACAACGGATTAAGCTTGTTTACAGTCCGCTCCCCAATTTCAGAAGGTTTCTTGCCTCCTCAATATTGAAGCACTGTCATTCATCCCTTATCCGAAATATTAGGAGGTATGAACACATGCCAGACAAAATGATTGTATGCAAGGATTGCGGAGCCGAGTTTGCTTTCACAGAAGGAGAACAAGCTTTTTACAAAGAAAAAGGATTTGAAAATGATCCTGTTCGCTGTCCGGATTGCCGTAGGGCACGGAAAAACACCCGGCGTCAACAGCAGGGTGGTTACGACGACAGGTTCTGATGATACAGATGTCGCCACAAAGGAAGAGTCGGAAACGGCTCTTCCTTTTTTTTCAGCGCACGGGCATGCCTGTGTCTTTTCATAGGATGTGGATACACCGATTTCTAAGAAAGCTACCGCTTTTTTATTGCTGGCAATGCCGTCAGCTTAGTTTATTTGTCATGCGATACCGGCCGTTTCAAAAGCTGGCGTTTTTTGCCGGTAAAGCGGCAAGGCCGCCCTTCAATGGAAAAGGCGCAAGCGTGAGACCAGCGATTCCGCAAATGGCCTGAGCAGATCTTCCAGCTGACCTTCGGTTAATTTTTGATCCGTACCAACCAGCCATGCCTGCTCACTTGCCAGGCGTGCTTCAACCGGTCTGGCGCCGAACGCGTCGAAGGCCTCACGGATCTGTGCGCCCGGCACACATTCATGCAAACGCAGAAGTGCCCGAACCGGACAGTCGGCATGCGGTCGCACAATCTCGCGGTCGGTTATGCGCCAGATGCGCTGGTGCGGTAACCTGTCCAGATGGAGGGCGCACTCAATCACATCAGCGACAACGGCGCTGGCAGTGGGTAGTTTACCGGCACCGCGGCCATAAAACATTGCTTCGCCCAGGGCATTGCCGTTAACCATGATGGCATTGAAGACATCATCAGCTGCCGCGACCGGATGCTTTCGCGAAATCAGCATCGGAGCGACAATCAGGTCAACCCGGTGATCAGGCAGCAATTGATACCGGCCAATCAGCTTGAGTTTCATCTGCAGATGCTGGGCATATAGCAGGTCTGTCGGCGTGATGGTGGTAATGCCTTCAGTATGAATCAGATTGCTGTCGATGTACTCACCAAGGGCAATACTGCCCAGGATAGCCAGTTTTCGCCCGGCGTCCAAGCCATCCAGGTCGGCTGTGGGGTTTTGTTCTGCATAGCCTTGTTTCTGAGCTTCAGTCAAAGCCTGGTCAAAGCGGATGCCTTCCTGTTCCATGCGGGTCAGAATATAATTGGTGGTTCCGTTAAGGATACCTGTAATGTGCTCAATGACATTTGCCGACAGGCATTTATGCAATGGGCGTACAATCGGGATCCCGCCGCCGACGCTTGCTTCATACATGTAGCTGAGACGGCGTTCAGCGGCCAGGGCCATCAGTTCAGGGCCATGGGCAGCCACCAGTTCTTTGTTGGATGTAACCATATGTTTGCCAGCCAGCAAGGCCTGGCGGGAGAGCTGCAGCGCTATGCCAGTGCCGCCAATGGTCTCGACGACGATCGAAATTTCCGGATCAGTGAAGATGTCATCAGCATGGCGGGTGATTCGATCCTGATACGGATCACCCGGGAACGCACGGACATCCAGGATTTTCTTGATGTTGATTTCCTGACCGGTTCTCTGTGAGATCGTCTCTTTATTGACCCGGCAGACTTCCGCTACGCCGGAGCCAACAACGCCGTACCCCATGATGGCTATGTTGATCATAGTTCCTCCTGATTTCTTTATGCTTTACCGGGTGCCTGTCCGCTCAGTCTCTGGCCAGGATGCGGTAGGAACGCACACCCGGGATACGCCCGATAGCGTCCAGCAGCGCGTCCAGTCCGATGGTCATGTGCTCTGTTTCAATGGAAATTGAGACATCGGCCAGTCCGTTGATCGGGATATTCTGGTTGATGGTGAGAATATTGGCTTTGCCTTTGGCCATGCAATTAATGATACCGGATAAAATACCAGGGAAATTCTCTACGGCGAAGATCAGCGTCACCAGCCGGCCCCGTGACGTTTCATAAAAAGGTAGAACCGCGTCCTTGTATTTGTAATAGGCGCTGCGGCTCAGTCCAACCTGCTGAACCGCATCATTAACCGATTCAGCTTTCCCTGAACTCAGCAGCCGTTTAACACTCATGA
Organism: Oscillospiraceae bacterium; assembly: GCA_012521915.1. Taxonomy (GTDB): domain Bacteria; phylum Bacillota; class Clostridia; order Saccharofermentanales; family UBA5734; genus JAAYBY01. The sequence continues at coordinate 5,937 of JAAYLM010000525.1, forward strand.
CCTTGACAAACACCTCAGGCAGCATGTCAGACTTAACCAGATAATACTCACTGTCCATTTTCACTCCTCACCTGGACGATAGCTTGTCGAAGCGTGTCTCGCATGTCCACCGTTTATATACATTCGTCCGTGATGGAAACTATATCATGATCGCTTCATCCGGTCAAGCAAAAGCCTGGCCATGGCTTCCAGCGCCAGACCCCTATGGCTGATACGGTTTTTTTCTTCATCTTTAAGCTCCGCCATGGTGCAGTTGTGCTGCGGCAGCAAAAAGATAGGGTCATAACCAAAGCCATTCTCCCCTCTTGGCCTTGGCGCGATCATGCCCTTGACTTCAGCCATAAC
>JAAYLM010000097.1 GCA_012521915.1 Oscillospiraceae bacterium
CGCCCCTTTGCAGAAAACCGGCACATCATTGACGATCAGGCTGAAACGGCGGCGGGTCGCGTCGATACGGCAAAATCGATTTCAGCCAGATCGGCATCGCAGACTTTTTCAAGCCCGCTGGTCAGGCGTACCAGCAGTTCGTTGTCACCGTCTTTCAGCCACGGTTTAATGTCTTTTCTGAACGGGTAATAAGCGCTGCTCTGATGGCCGATCCAGACGCCATTGCAGAAAATATCAGCGTGGACATCCAGTGATTCCAGAACCAATTCAACCGTGGCGCAGCCATGCCAGCCGGATTCCACTTCGATCAGGCGCTTGAACCACCAGGAGCGTTGTTCGATCCATTCGGCGGCAAAACAAGCGTCCGCCTCCACAGGGTCTTTAATGATGCCTGCTGCGATCAGCGGCTGGTGCACGTCGCATGGCAGGAAAAGACCGGTGTGCCAGCCATCCCTGCGGTTGCTGATCCATCCGGCCATATCCCCGGTGTAAGCCAGGGGTGCTTCACACAGCATCCAGTTGTCTTTCAGCCATTGTCTGTTCATTGCGCTATCCTCCGTGCTTCTCAGTCCGGGCCAATACCCATGGACCGGCAGACTTGGGTCAAGGCGTCTTCCTGTCCAACATTACCGGGAAAAATGATCAAAGGAAGGCCAGGCCATTTGGTCTGGTCCCCGCAACGGATCGCCGGAACGCCCGGCAGGACCTGGCCAAGGGCCAGGCTGCGACGGATGCCCAAAGCGCGCGTGGCGATATCGCTCGACGTGATACCGCCCTTGGTGATCACCAGTGACGGTTGGGATTCCAGGCGGCGCACAATCGCGACCAGCGCCGCTGAAACACACCCGGCATCGGCCAGCGCGACAGATTCATTTCCCGCAGCTGCCGCATGATCCTGACCGGCGCGCGTCACAAACCCTTCTAATGTCGATGAGGTATACAGAACGACTGAACGGCCGCTTTTAAGGATGGATTCCGCCTGATCCGTTATTGCTCTGATTTCCCGTTCTGCTGAAGTTTCGCCGGCCAGAACGGCTGCCACCTGCAGGGAGACCGGCGCGTAAGCTGTGTGCGCCAGCAGGTGCATCAACTGCCGACGGGTCTTGGGCACATGAGAACCAATGATGATCAGGGCGTTGCGGGCTGTCTCGGTTGCTAACGGCGGCCGGAAAAGATCATCAGCCTGCAGCAGGGGCCGGTCAGGCACCTGCAGATAAGCTTTGACAAACGAAGCGGCAGTCCGGTACAAAAACCGTTTACCCTGCCGTTCGGCCGAATACAGGGCTGCCATCAAGATCCGGAGGTCTTCGTAACAGGTCGCATTCACAATAACCCGGCGGTTAGTGCAGCAAGCCATGAGCAGCTGGTTGACCGCTTCCCAATCACCTTTTCTCAGTAAATCCAGGCCGACAGACCAGACTTCGGCAGCGGGTGTTGACCCGCCGCTTTTTTCCGCGATATACTGCTTTAAGTCCGAATGATGATAGGGGAAAGCGCTGTCATGGGCATATTCTGTTTCGGATACCGGAATCCAGTGCTGATCGTGACTCAGGTAATGGATGTCTTCGGCAGTGATGCGTCCGCCTTCAAGGAAAAAGGGAATGAACAGCTCGCCATCGACAGACTGCCCGGTCTCTTTTTCCCAGGCTGTCCGGATCGCATCCATTTCAGCTGGATAATGGCCGCGTAAAGTTGAGTCGCTGCGGCTGATCACCGTAAACGGCCGGCCGGTCGCCTGACTGGCCTGGCATAAATTCCCGATGATCATCTCATTCAGCCGCACTGCCTGTTCCCGGTCCAGGGAACGGGTATTATGCTGGATAAAAAAAGCCTGCTCCTGCCGCAAGGCCTGAATCAAGATGTCAGGATCCCAGGTCATATAAACGGCAATCCCGTGAATGGTCTGAATGCCGGTCGGGTCATCGTCAAGAATGACGGTGACGCGGTCCGGACGTCCGACGGCGGCGATCTGCCGGTCAATCGCCTGCAGGATTTCTGGTTTATACGCGCGGCCAAGCCATTTTTCGACAGTCATGAACCGATCCTCCGGATTATGGTTTGTCTGACCTGACTGCTCAACAGACTTTAGGCCAGGAACAGCGTGATGCCGAACAGCATCGAGTTTCCATTAGCTTACCATGGACGATGGCTGTCTGGCAGCTGATCCCGGAGCCCAGAGGTTAGATTGTCCGATGACGCGTTCCCTGTGATAGAGCGGCTTACGCTTATTTCAGGATCTTTCGCGCTCTTTCGACACCCAGGCGAGGGCTTGTCAAAACCGGTTTGGGAATATCGCTCAGATAAGGCAGTAAAGCAGTCATGCTGCCCTGGGCCAGAACGACGACATCGGCACTTTCCGCATTTTCGCGGATGGCATCCAGAATTAGGCGATTGTGTTTTCCCTTATCAGCTTCTTGCGTGAGCGCTGCAAAAGCGCCTTTTACCAGACAAGGCTGCAGTTCGATGGATTTCCCCTTTTCCCGGGCGACCGATTCAATCAGCCGGCAACTGGGTCCCAGCGTCGTCTCGACAGTGGCGACAGTAAGGATCCGCTGCCCGATGTCAACGGCTTTTTCAGCCATCGCCTGATCGATTTTCAACGTGGGCACATGCACCAGCCGGGAAGCGATGTCAAAGGCTTCTCCCACGGATGAACACTGGTTGAAAATCAGATCGGCGCCCATCGCTTCAGCCTCGACTGCGTAGGCGCAGATGCGCCGCACAACAGACGGTGTAACACCACCGTGCTCCATTACCTCGGGCAAGAGGCTGTCATCGATGATGTTGACCATACGGACTTCCGGCATCATTTCCGCAAAAAGCGCTTTGAGATCAAGAATTGAAACAAGGCTGGTATGAATCAAAACAACTTTTTTCATGGTGACACTCCTCGTATCATATCTTTGCAGACTTGTCCGGCTGCATCGCGTACTTCAGTGATGATATCGTCTGCCCATTTCGTGACGGCATTCAAGCTGATCGTATTTCCCCCGTGCATGATAGCTGTTGTTGAGAATGCGCCTGCTTCATTGGCCTCCAGGCCCATCAGCCTGCCTCTATTGTATCATTGACAACATCAGCTGTGTTTGTCAAAACAGCCCTGTCTGATCATCAATGTCCGGCAGCCATTTATTCCGGATTAGGCTGTCATGCTTCCCCCGCTTGGCGATTCAGCCGTCCTGGAGACGATCATTTCATCCGCAGCAAGGACTGTGGAAATTCAAGAACCGTTTCACCTTTTATACGACACGGGAAAGGCGGTTTGGATAGCTTCCAAGCCGTCTATTTTCTTCTCAATTTTGAGCCGTACCAGAACGCTTGAGGGGGCTGTCAGGGAATCAGGTGGTATTTCCCCTAAAGAACAACTTAAAGGTCAATCTTTCAAGGAATTTTTACAGGAAACTATTGATGAGCTGCCCGTGAATCACGATTGTAATATAATGTACAATAAGTCAATTTGTGGTGAAAGGGCAGCAAAGGAGACCAAGACTATGCACAATCGTATATCCGGGAAAGCAGCTTTTCTCTTCCTTCTGATCACCATTCTGGTGTTGTCTGTGACGGCCTGCAACAAGGGAATTTCATCTGACACAACAACCGGACAGGTCATGTCTGAAGCCACGACGACACGACCACCCGCAACGCCAACCACAGCACCGACGTCATCTCCTGCCCCAACGTTGATGTCTTGCCCTTCTCTCACACCGGAACCGACACCAGTCCTTGAACTGAGATCACGCACGACTGGCTTGATCATCGATGAGCAGGTTCCTTTCATGCCGGTCGGTGTCATGATCGAAAACAGCACAGCC
>JAAYLM010000098.1 GCA_012521915.1 Oscillospiraceae bacterium
CAGTTGACCAGATCGACCGTGTCTTGCCACATGAATTGCTTGTCAGGATCTATGCACCTGTTGACGGCAGCCATATCATGCTGGTCACCTGTGATCCTGTTCGTGTCGCATCCCACCGGTTGCTGGTACAGGGTACACTGACCGACACAGAACCGATCTGATTTTCCAGGCCTGATGTTTTATTTGAGCTTTGATCCACCGGCAAATCCATGAACCGAAGCAGGCGGGCTGTCTCTCTGACAGCCCGCCTGCTCATGTGCTCTTATCGTTTATTACGATGATCAGACGAAACGCGCTGCTGCAGCGTCCACGATATGAACCGCGCCCATGCGGTCGGCCCCACCGATTGCCAGGTGTTTTTCATCTGGTGAAAGCGCAATGCTGCTCAGCACATTGGATGCCGTAGGCCCATCCATAAAGTTGGGAATATTGTAGTTGATATGGCCAACCTGGCAGATGCCCTTCTCTTCGTCAAAATAGAACACCATGCCCATGTCTTCGTCATCACCAACGACACCCCAGAGCTGGGTTTTTGCCGCGTTGGTGCACATACAGCGCACAGGTCCGAAGGGTGCCGCGTTGCCCAGACCAAAAACACTTCCGTCAGGCTTCACAATACCGAGCAGTCCATCCAGCGTACCGGCAATGATACGACCGCCGTTCCATTCAACAGCATAGCTGGCACGTGACAAATAGCGCCGTCCGGCCACTTCAGGCATTTTCCAGTTCTCATCAACTGCAACTCCTGAGCCGGGAAGCAGATTGGCTTTAAGCCAGTTTTTCAACGTATCGTCCAATTCCGCGTAAGGAGTAAAGACGGTCGTTTTGTAGGAAAAAGCTTTCGGCGGGCGCACGCCAAACTCATTACCACGGCGTTCCGGGGTGAAGGGGCCGAGAATACCTTTGTACAGCCAGGTAACCGGATTCTCATCAACTTCAGCCATGGTCTTGCCCAGGACTTCAAAGTCATGCTCTTCAGATCCGAAATAATACTGCGGCTCACCCTTGTCACCACACAGCCCGTGAAGCTTGCCCTGATCATCCCAAGCCAGACCTATGACCTTTGACGCGGGGATGTCGGTATGGGGGACATCACGCCACAGACGAAGGGGTGTGATCCGATCGACCGGGAAAGCCTGGAAAGGATTGGCACCAGCCACTTCTTCACCGACATAAATCGGGAAAGGCGAAACCTTGACTTTTTCTTTCACCTCATTGATTTCTTCCTGGGTCATCGCGGTGAACTGATAGGGCTTGTAGCGACAGATTTCACCTTTTTCAGCCATCGCCGGCCGGAATTCCTTTAGGTCAATGGAACAGATGCCCAGCGCATTATACTCATCGGGCAGGCGGAGGTTAGTTCCCACCAGGTGGAGGATGTCCCGCTGCGGGTCATAGCAGACGCCAGTCGAATAGCTCAACAGCGAGGTATTATCACTGACAACACCCAGATTCTCCGGTTTCCGGTTGTTACGGATATCCCAGTGCATCAGGTAGGATGGCAGGACATATTTGCGGGGGTCATCCGTTGAAGGATGGTTGCGGCTAACCGGCTGAACCATGTACCAGAGGGCACCATAGCGGTCGACGGCAAATTCATTCAGGCAAAATTCTGTATGCCTTACGTTGTTATGATCGTCATGCGTGAACTTCGGCCCCAGTGAACGGACTTTGCCGGTGTCGCAGTCATAAAGATAGAAATCGTCAGATGTGTAGGAATGGAAAACAAATTCGTGGTCTGAAATATTATGGGCATGGGCCATATAACGATACCAGGTGTTGTTGAAGGAATTGTCATAATAGGCCGGGTGGCGCCAGTTCAGATCTTCCAGCTGTACTGTATCCACATTCGCCCGGAACAGGTAGCCGGATTTGGTCATGCCGTAAATATGACCGTCGGGGCCAGCGTGGAGACGGTAGCAGAATACTTCCGCTGCCTTTCCCAGATCGATAACCGTACGGTCATCGATGGAAAAGCGGTAGACATGCCCTTTCATGAAACCGATCATATAGAGGCAATTGTGTTTTTTATCGTAGGTCATGCCATAGACGGTTTCACGGGGCACGGGGATGCCCCAGTTTTCCACTTCACCTGTTTTGGGGTCATAGATCAGCAGATAAGATCCAGGGAAGCCGTCCCAGACATGATGCATATGAGCAAAAGGCATCCACTCGGGATGGTGCATGGCCCTGGAAGTAGAATGTGTGGTGGCGGCGACACGGCCGTCAGGCAGGAAGGTGATGGACTCATGCAGTTTTGTATGCGGCAGCTGCCTGTCTTTAGGCAGGGTGTAATGCTTGCTGTCGTAGCAGATATACCCTTTGTCTTTGTCGTAATCATACGCGATGAGTTTCGTGTGTATCTCTTTGGTATGCTCGCAGGCAGGAGCGAAATAGACAATGCCGTCCGGAGAAATGTTCACATCCCAGGTGCTGCGAATTTCCATATCCACGACATCCCGGTTGAAGCGCAGGCCACGGTTCGCGACACAACGCAAAGCCTCAGGGTCCGGCTTGTACTGGGAGTAGTCATATGCAAAGCTACGCTTTTTATTCATGTTCAATGCTCCTTATTTTCTTACTTTGCCGCGTCACAGGCGGAAAAGATGCACCGAGCCAAGGCGGTCAGCACCACCCACAGCCAATGTGCGCTCGTCGGGACTTACCACAACGCTTGAAAGGATATGGGCAGCAGTAGGCCCATCCATCCAGCCATGCGAATTGTAGCTGATCACACCCAACTGGCGCAGGCCTTCCTGGTCATCGTAGGTAAACACGGTGCCCATGTCTTCATCGTCACCGGCAGTACCCCAGACTTTTGTACCATCAGCATTGGTGCAGAGGCAGCGAACCGGTCCGTGAGGCGCGCAGTTGCCGAGATTGAAGATGCTGCTGAATTTGGCAACAGCCAGCAGGCCATCCCGGGTGCCGATGAGGGTGCGGTTGTCGCTGATTGACACCTAGGCTGTCGCTTTCGCCAAGTAGCGGCGGCCAGCGATCTCCGGCATTTTCAGGGCAGGATCCACATCCAGCTTGCCCGGAAGCATGTTGGCACTCAGCCATTGAGCCAGTCCAACACTGATCTGCTCGTAAGGCACAAATTCTGTCACAGCCCAGGAAAAGGCATTAGGTGTCTTGACCAGAATGCGGCCGTTCTCTTCCTTCTCCTCATATGCGCCTTTCATAATACTCTTGTAGACCCAAACCTGTTGACTGCGTTCCAGTTCAGCGCGGGAAGCAAACGACTCATAAGGATGTGACGCGATCTTGAAGTAATATTTGTTCTGATCGCCGCAGATACCATGCAGGTTGCCCTCAGCATCCCAGGCTAGACCCTGAACTTTGGAATCGGAAATCGCGGTGTGGGGAACCTGGCGCCAGAGGCGGATGGGAGTCACACGATCAATTGGTAATGCTGTTACCGGGTTCTTGGCTGATACCTCTTCACCAACCCAGACAATAGGTTTGGCTGCCTTTGCCTTGGCATCGGCGATTTCTTCCTCTGTCATCGGTGTTGGGGTCATATCACGCACCCAGATGGGTCCGCGCTCATTAACCCGGGGACGCATTTCAGCCAGGTCAATCATAAAGAGACCGAATTTCTGTTCTTCCTTGTTCTCACCCACCGGTGACAGGATGCCGATCATATAGAGTCTGTCCCGGGTTTTATCAAGCGTCAGGCAGGTGCAGCGGGTCAGACCCCATTCCTGGGTTCCGATAATGCCCAGGCACTGGGGTTTCTCACCGCGCTGGAAATCCCAGCGCATCAGGAGCATCTGAACCGTGGGTTTGACAAACTCGTCCGTGGGGGGTGTGTAACGGCTGCCCACCAGGCCATACCACAGGACGCCTTCTTTATCCAATCCGAATTCATTGAGAGAGAAATTGGCAACAAAGAAATCGGATTCAAAATTGAAGGGGGTCCTGGAGCCCAGATCCGTAACACTAAGGTCGCGGCAGTCAAAAACGAACATGTTATCACCACAGGAATTGGTGAAGACAAAACGATGATCGTCGATGTTCTGTGCCTTGGCCATGTAACGGTACCAGGTATTATTGACATAATTGTGAGGATAGGCCGGCAGACGCCAGTTGAGATCTTCCAGTTCCTGGGTGTCCACGTTGATGCGGAACAAGTAACCGGATTTGGTCATAGCATAAATGTGGTCGTCTGGTCCGCGGTGGAGGCGGTAGCAGAAGACTTCTGCGGCCTTGCCCAGATCTTTGACCGTCTTATCGTCCAGTGATAGCCGATATACGTGGCCTTTCATGAAGCCGATCATATACAAGGCATTGTATTTCTTGTCGTAGGTCATTCCATAAATGGATTCCCGGGGTGCGGGCATGCCGAGATTGTAACTCTTGTCTGTTTTGGGGTCGTACATGAGGACATAAGATCCGGGGAAACCGTCCCAGATGTGGTCGACATGCGCGAAGGGCATCCATTCGCTCTGGTGAGGTGCCCTGTCTGTGGAGTGGGTGCTGCCAACCACGCGGCCATCAGGCAGAAAGCTGATGGACTCATGGAGTTTGGAGTGGGGCATGTGGCGTTTTCTGGGCAGGGTCAGCCGCTCGATTTTCATGGCGATATGGGCTTCGTCTTTATCCCAGTCATAAGCAACCAGTCGGGTATGCGCACCCCGGCCTGTCTCATCACAGGGCGAAAAGTACAAGGTGCCGTCATACGGTGATACATTCATGTCCCAGCAGCTGGGGTAACCGGTTCCGCCGGCGTCCGGACGGATACGAATGCCCGCCTGAGGGATCAAGCGGAACTTTTCCGGATCGTCAAAACGTCCGAAATAGCTTGTGGTGCCTGCAGGTATGGTCATTTTTCTTCCTCCCTATTGCTTGTTTGTTTTTCTGGGTATAATAACTGGATAGGGCGTTCGCCGTCATTATATCAATCGACTTCTGGGATGGCAAGCAAATGGAATGCGTCAAAATATCAGCGAAAACATTGTTTTCGCTGACTTTTCCATATCAGTGGCAATGATACAAACTGTCTTGAGAACACCTCGAATAGAGAACTGACAAACGGTCAAAAATGTTTTCATTCGCAAGTTAAAGTATCTTATAACAAAAAAAGAGGACTGTCATCTGCAGCCCCCTTTTTAACCGTATCTACACAGTTTTCTTGATTCCAGGTCAAACTGTATTAAGCTTTGCCGTCGCAACCCAGAACATGCTTAATCTTGTGGGCAACCATGCCTTTTATCGCTGTGCGGGCTGGACCCAGGTATTGGCGCGGATCAAAATGGCCAGGATTATCCGCAAAATATTTACGGATTGTCGCGGTCATGGCCAAACGCAGGTCAGAATCAATATTGATTTTGCAGACAGCAGTCTGTGCGGCCCGGCGCAGCATCTCTTCAGGCACGCCGATCGCGTCAGGCATGTTTCCGCCATACTGGTTGATCATGGCCACGTACTCCGGAATGACAGAGCTGGCACCATGAAGCACGATCGGGAATCCCGGCAGACGCCTTTCTACTTCTTCGAGAATATCGATGCGCAGCTGCGGCTTCTGGCCGGGCTTGAATTTATAAGCGCCGTGGCTGGTGCCAATGGCGATGGCCAGCGAGTCACAGCCAGTACGTGTTACAAACTCATAAACCTGATCCGGTTTGGTGTAGGAAGCATCTTCAGCCGATACATTGACATCGTCTTCAATACCGGCCAGTCTGCCCAGTTCAGCTTCAACCACAACGCCATGGGCGTGGGCATATTCAACAACACGTTTGGTTTCTTTGATGTTGTCTTCGAAGCTATGGTGGGATCCATCGATCATGACTGAGGTGAAGCCACCGTCAACACAACTTTTGCACAGTTCAAAGGTATCGCCGTGATCGAGGTGCAGGGCGATCGGCAAATCCGTTTCGATCAGGGCTGCCTCAACCAGTTTGACCAGATACGTGTGGTTTGCGTATTTTCTGGCGCCGGAGGAAACCTGAAGGATCAACGGGGCATTCAGTTCTTTAGCCGCTTCTGTAATACCCTGGACAATCTCCATGTTGTTGACGTTGAAAGCACCGATGGCATAACCGCCCTCATAGGCTTTCTGAAACATTTCCTTGGTGGTGACAAGTGGCATATCGTTCAACTCCTTTAATGATAATCTGTCGGACGCAGGGATTCTCACGGCACTTCTGAAGGTGCGATCACATACCCATCCGTGAATATTCTATGATTGATTCTGTGTCAAGTCAATGTTTGACGGGCTGATTGCCATGAATCATACAACCCTCAGCAGCAACACTTTCCTTCAAGCCTTCTCCTTCTGCAGCAAAAGTAGCCTCTCTTCTGTACTGGCCAGCATCTCCTGATATCGCGCCATCTTTTCTTTTTCCGCCAGCACCACTTTTTCCGGAGCCTTGCTGACAAACTGCTGGTTGCCAAGCTTAGCTGCCACTCGTTCCAGTTCCCGGATCAGGTTTTCTCTTTCTTTGTTGAGGCGCTCCATTTCCTGATCCAGATCAATCAGGTCTGCCAGCGGCATATAAGCAGCACCACCGTCAAAAATTGCCGCGACCGCGGTCAATGGTATACCGGTTTTGTCTGCCTGGGCCTTAACACCGGCTATGCCGGCAAGGCGCTGCAGATAGGGTTCACCTTCACTGAAATACCGCCGAGTCTGCTCATCTTGCGCGACAACAATAAGGTTGACTTTACGTGAAGGTGCCACCTGCATGCCAGTGCGGATGTTGCGGATCTCCCTGATTGCCGCCATCAGTGAGCCCATCGCCTGCTCAGCCTGGGGGAACTGCCAGTGCGGAACCGGCTTCGGCCAGGCGGAAACCATAATACTGCCCGGCGTATGCTCCAGATGCTGATAGACCGTCTCACTGATAAAAGGCATAAAGGGATGCAGCAGCTGCATGGCTTCGATCAACACAAGGTTGAGGATATACTGGGCCGTCAGTCGGCTTTGGCTACCCAGGCTGCCGCTGAGCCGCGGTTTGCTCATTTCGATGGTCCAGTCGCAAAATTCTTCCCAGATAAAGCTGGTTATCTTGGCGAGCGCTATGCCGAATTCGTATTTGTCCAGATGGGCCGTCACGTCAGCTTTCAAGGTCTGCAGACGTGAAAGAATCCAACGGTCCTCAAGCGTGAAATCAGCAACGGACACTTGTGAAAAATCCATTTCTTCATCGAAATTCATGACAGTGAAGCGGAAAGCGTTCCAGATTTTGTTTATGAAATTGCGCCCCGCCTCGATTTTTTCCTGTTGGAAGCGCTGGTCATTGCCTGGTGCGTTGCCATGAATCAGCGCATAGCGAAGCGCGTCGGCGCCATATGCGTCGATGAGTTCCAGGGGATCAATGCCATTGCCCAGGGACTTGGACATTTTGCGCCCTTCACTGTCCCGGATGATGCCGTGAATCAGGACAGTATGGAACGGCACCGTTCCCGTGTGCTCCAACGCCGAAAAGATCATGCGCGCGACACAGAAAAAGATGATGTCATAGGCAGTAACCAGAACACTGGTCGGGTAAAAGCGCTTCAGATCTTCAGTTTTATCAGGCCAGCCCAACGTAGAGAACGGCCATAGCGCTGATGAAAACCAGGTATCCAGTGTATCCTCATCCTGACGCAGTGCCGTGCTGCCGCATTTTTCACAGCACTCCGGTGTACTGGCCGCCACAGTGATTTCGCCGCAGTCCTGGCAGTACCAGGCCGGTACGCGGTGACCCCACCAGAGTTGCCGGGAAATGCACCAGTCACGAATGTTCTCCATCCAGTTAAAATAGATTTTTTCAAAACGTTCAGGTACAAAACGGGTCTGTTGCTGAACAACAGCTTCAATCGCAGGGTCTGCCAGTGGTTGCATCCGGACAAACCACTGGAAGGAGATGCGCGGTTCGACAACAGTCCTGCAGCGGTAGCAAGCTCCGACATTATGCTTATGCGGCTCAGTCTTCACCAGGTAGCCACCATCAGCCAAGTCCTTGACAATCTGCTTTCTGGCAGCCATCCGGTCTAACTCGGCATAGGCACCGCCATTTTCGTTAATGTGTGCATCTTCGGTCAAGACATTGATGATCTGCAGGTCATGGCGCAAGCCGACTTCAAAGTCATTGGGATCATGTGCCGGTGTAATCTTCACAACCCCGGTCCCGAAATCGCGTTCGACGTAGGAATCGGCGATGATCGGAATCGGACGGTTCATCAGCGGCAGGATGACGGTCTGGCCAATCAGATGGCTGTAGCGATCGTCATCAGGATGAACAGCTACTGCTGTATCCCCCAGCAATGTTTCCGGCCTGGTCGTCGCTAGAACAAGCTCGCCGCTGCCATCGGCCAGCGGGTAGCGCAAATACCAGAAACGGCCTTCCTGCTCAGTGTATTCGACTTCGGCGTCAGATATTGAAGTCAGGCAGGTCGGACACCAGTTGATAATCCGTTCGCCCCTGTAGATCAGGTCTTTTTTATACAAGTTAACAAAAACTTCCGTAACAGCCCTGGAAAGGCCTTCATCCATAGTGAAGCGCTCTCTGCCCCAGTCGCAGGACGCGCCCAGGCGTTTCAACTGTTCAATAATGCGGCCGCCATATTCTTTTTTCCAGGCCCAGGCCCGTTCGAGAAAGGCATCACGTCCGATGTCGTCTTTGGTAACACCTTCTTGGCGCATTTTTTCAACAATCCGCGCCTCTGTGGCGATTGAAGCATGATCAGTGCCCGGCAGCCAGAGCGCCGCGTAGCCTTGCATGCGTTTCAGACGGATCAGCAGATCCTGTAATGAGTTATCCAGGGCATGTCCCATATGCAGCTGACCGGTAATGTTCGGTGGGGGGATCACGATTGTGTAAGCGGGTTTGTCCGGATTTTCGTCCGGTTTAAAGAAACCCTGTGCCTGCCAATTCTGATAAAGCTTGGTTTCATGCTCGGCAGGTTCAAAGTTCTTGGCAATTTTGTCAATTCTGGCCATATGGACCCTCCTGTTTTATCGCTACCTGTTCTTATTCAGACTTTCAAGTCTCGTGGCACGTTTTATGAAAATGCGATCAGGATCAAGACAAAGCCTGGCGACGCCAGGATCAGACCGCGCAGTTTTACATCCAGAATAGCCATATCACGCTTGTATTTTTCTTTTTCTTCCGGTGTCATCATGTTTTCCATATCCGGGGGAATCTTTTTACGTGATGCCAGATCACGCTTGTCAACAATCCTGGGTGCGGCATAAACCACCGCCAAGCCCGCTAAAGCAATCAGCAGCCCCAAAATACGTAAAATCAATTCAACCGTTTCATTCATCCTGCATACCTCTTTGACGACGCCTGCCTGCACGAAGGGCTTTTCGGGCATTCCGGCCATATAAAAAGCTTCCACCCAGTAAACTGGACGAAAGCTTATCTTCCGCGGTACCACCAGTTTTCCCGCCAGGAGGCGGACACTCATCGGTCATGACGTGACCACACGCTTCTGCTCCTGGGCGACCTTCCATCACTTGATCCGGCAGAATCTTTCAGCCTGATGAATTCTGCTCTCTGGCGGCCTGATGTGATGTACTCCTCCCCTTCAACACAGAAAAGATGATTCCATTTTACCTGCCTGCCGGGGAAAACGCAAGCATCCCGGCAGGTGATTGGTCATCAGTTGTTGAAAAGACGCTCTCCTGACACCAGCAGATGCAGTTTGAGACGCCGGTTGCCATAGGCTTCAGCCTGGAGCGTAAGGTTGGCTTCACCAGTGGCAAGCAGACCGATCATGCCTTCTGCCGGTACACTTCCCTGTTCGCCATGAGCATCAAATAGCTTTGCCTGTGCGTCATCCGGTACGTATTCGAGGTACTGACCAGGCAGCAACGAACAGTCAAATGTAACGGTACCGCCACCAATGGGCAGTGCCGGTCTGCGCACAGGGCTCCTGTCAACAGCATGGCTGCTCAGCTGATGCAAATGAATTTCACCGCCACCAGCACGCAGGACGCGTATCGACCCTATAC
>JAAYLM010000526.1 GCA_012521915.1 Oscillospiraceae bacterium
GCTGGCTGCTCCGCACAAACCGGCCATAGTGGCGGCATGCCGCAGACAACCACAACAGCAGCCAGTAAGTCTGACAGCGAATACAGCAATGAATCCAGCCCGACGGCTGATGGCAAGACATTGGAACGGAAAATCATCCGCAATGCCTCCCTGGATCTGGAAGTAAATGATGTACTGTCTGCCTATGACAGCCTCCTTAACTGGGCGGCGCAGCGCGGTGGTTATGAAATCAGGCGCAACCAGCAGAAAAGCAATGGTTTCATCACGATTGACGCTCAAATCAAGATCAGTCCTGATCATCTTGATGCTTTTCTCCTATATGCTGCAGAATTGGGTGAGGTCATCAATACACAAATATCCACTGAAGATATCACTGATTCTTATTATGATGCTGAAACCCGCCTGCGCTCCATGGAAGCCTCACTTGAACGGTACTATGATTACCTGGAACAGGCTGGTAACATTGAAGAAAGCCTTTCAGTCCAGCAGGAGATCAACCGTCTGACTGTTGAGATTGAGTCCATGAAAGGACGTCTCAAACTCTGGGACAGCCTTATGGCAGAATCGGTCGTGACGATTCGCCTGCGTCAGACGAGTGATCCGGTTAAGATAAAAAAAGAGATCAACTGGTCGATGTTAAGTTTTGCGGATATGGGCTATCTGATGAAAAGCGGGCTGACCGGTGTCGCCAATGTTCTGGTCAATATTGTCCAGTGGGCGGCAATTGTCCTGGTCGCTGCAGCGCCCTTCTGGATTGTTGCCCTGATTGTCATTTTTTTGCTACGCCGCAGAAAGAAGAAAAAAACAGCGTCCAGGCTGGCTGAGATACGCCAATCAACTGAAGATCATGATGCAACGCCACAAAACTGACCAGTATGGGGGTGCGGCACCCGAAGGAAAAAGCCCTGCAATCAGATGTTCAGGCTGCTCAAGATAAATCAGACTTAAGACAGAAAAGGAGACAATTATGACTGATGCGGCAAAACCTATTGACGTGGCGGTGGCAGGCCACCTCTGCCTTGACCTTATTCCAACCTTCAGTCAGGATGGCAGCCGCTCTTTGCGTGACATCCTTATTCCGGGCAAACTGGTGCATGTCGGCGAAGCAGCCCTGTCCACAGGCGGTGCCGTGTCAAATACTGGCTTAACATTGCGCATGCTGGGCATCCGTACCCGGCTCATGGGGAAAACAGGCGCAGACCCGCTGGGTGAATCCGTCAAGCAGATCTTACAACGATATGATGCAGCTGACGGATTAATTATCGATCCGGATTCCGCAACATCCTATTCCATTGTCATCGCCCCTCCTGGGATTGACCGGATTTTTCTCCATCACCCAGGTGCCAATGATACGTTTCAGGCCAGTGACATTGATTATGAAATCATCGGCCAGTGCAAGCTTTTTCATTTTGGCTACCCGCCTCTGATGCGGCTCATGTATCGTGATGGCGGCAATGAACTGGCCCGCTTATTCCGGCTGGCTCGAGCAGCTGGTGCAACCACTTCGCTGGATCTTGCCTTGCCTGACCCCGCTTCGCCGGCTGGTCAGGCTGACTGGCCTGTTATCCTGAACAAGGTTCTGCCCCTGACCGACCTGTTCCTGCCAAGTCTGGAAGAACTGCTGTTCATGACGGACCGGGACTACTTCGATCAGCTCAAAGCCAGCGCCGGCGATGAAGATATCTGCAAACATTATGATTACAACCGGCTTCCTGCTCTGGCAGATCGGATTCTGGCGGCTGGTGTCCGTATCCTGGCGGTCAAGCTGGGGCGATTGGGCTTCTATGTCCGAACAGCCGACCAAAACGCATTGTCTGCTATGGGTCCGGCAGCACCAGCTGATCCGGCAAACTGGTCCAATCGTGAAATCTGGTCGGAAACACTGGATGTCCCGCGTGAACGGATTGCTTCAACCAGTGGTGCGGGCGATGCCAGCATTGCCGGCTTTATAGCCGGCCTGATTGCCGGGTGCACCCTTGAGATCACTGCTGCGCTGGCTTGCGCTGTTGCAGCTTTAAAAATCCAGTACAAAACTTCTGTAGGCGGTATCCAACCTCTGAAGGAAGTCCTGGAAATGCTGCCAGATTGGCCTCGGGAAAAACTGCCCTTTGCTTTGTCCGGTTGGCAGCGTGACAATAATACAGACCTATGGCGCAGCAACCGGGATCGCGCCAATTGAATCAAGAGACGTCAGTTCAATCTGATTTCACCATATGAA
>JAAYLM010000009.1 GCA_012521915.1 Oscillospiraceae bacterium
AGACAGTATGGGAGATAGCGATACTTTCACGCATGTACTCTGCAACCGGTGTGACCATAGTAAACAAGCCGATTTGGGTGTCGACAACCACGTCGTGTCCGATTAATTCGAGTATCTTTCCGACCAGCACTGTATAGGGACGAAGTAAAAGCATAAAAACGACTGAACCGATCACATTAAAAATAGTGTGAGCGGCAGCGGCGCGCTTGGCAATCCGGGTTGAACCGATTGCCGCCAGGACAGCGGTGATGGTTGTTCCGATGTTGCTGCCGAAGAGGATCGGAATAGCCTGATAAAGTGATACCAACGGTGTGCCGGCGGCATCAACAGGCGTTCCCGCCAGTGTCTGCAGAACACCGATTGAAGCAGAAGAGCTTTGAACAAGCATTGTACTGGCAGCACCAACCACCAGACCAAGAAAGGGTACATCCTTGATCTGCAGGAGCAGATTGGAGAATCCCTCACTTCGCGCAAGCGGTTTCATCGCAGCACCCATGGCGTTGAGGCCGACAAACAGGGCACCGAAAGCGAACAGGATTTGGCCAATATAACGGATCTTCGGCTTCTTGATAAAAAACATCATAAAGAAACCGACCGCAACAAAGATCCAGGCAAATTCGTCGATTTTTGCCGCGACGATCCAGGCAGTCATGGTTGTACCGATATTGGCGCCCATGATGACACCGATCGCCTGGTTGAGCGTCATGAGACCGGCTCCGGTGAAACCGATGACCATAACGGTTGTCGCGGAGGAACTTTGAATAATCATGGTGACCAGGGCACCGAAGAGAATGCCGCGAAGCGGTGTTCCAGTCATCATTGCCAGAAAACTGCGCATCTTATCGCCGGCCGTCTTCTGCAGTCCGTCGCCCATCTGCTGCATTCCATAAATAAATAAGGCAAGTCCGCCAACCAGTGCGAAAATATCTTTCAGCTCCATAGGTGCTCCTTACGTTCAGTCAAGTAATAACAGATTGATTTTAACCCCAGTCAATTTTCATTGTACTGAAGATCTGAAAGTAAAACAACCGCACACAAAGAGAAGAATTATAAATCGATGATATGCACAATTTGCATGTCGATCTTGAAAGCTTCCTGTTTCATTTTTTGTATTTGTACCGGTAAGCAGTGTTTCTGGTTGTCATGTTATAATGCTATCAGACGGTTACTGTATGACCCGATTGCACGGTTCACGGATTGTCTGGTGAGGTGATGGGAATGCAAGATACATTCGAACCCCGTCTGCTGAGAGAGCAGCAGGAAGCCATGTTGAGTTGCTACGCAACGCGCAGCAGGGACAGCAGGGGGCGTCTGACGGATGAAGCTGAATGTTCTGTCAGAACGGCTTTTGAACGGGATGTCGGCCGCATCATCTTCTCGATGGATTTCCGGCGGATGAGACATAAAACCCAAGTGTTTTTTAATCCTCAGAACGATCATATCTGTACACGCATGGAGCATGTCCTTTCAGTCAACTACATTGCCAATACAATCGGCAGGGTACTGGGCTTGAATCCCGATCTGATTCAGGCCATTGCGCTTGGCCATGACATTGGCCATGCTCCCTTTGGCCATAGTGGTGAAAGGACTCTGGATCAGTGCTTGAAAAAAGTGTCACCGGAAGACTTTTTTCAACACGAAGTTCACGGACTGAGGGTGGTCGATCAATTGTCGATGCACCATAACCGAAGAGGATTAAATCTGACCTTTGAAGTCAGAGACGGCATCGCCAGTCATTGCGGCGAGACGTACTACGAGACCGTTCTTATCCCAGACCGCGACAAAGACCCGGATGATTTGCCGAATGCCGCCAAAAACCACGGTCGTCCGGCAACGCTTGAAGGCTGTGTGGTTCGCTTTGCCGATAAAATCGCCTACGTTGGCCGGGATATTGAAGATGCCGTCCGTTCAGGTATTATGGAATATCAGGATCTGCCCTCGGCTGTCCAGACATCACTGGGAAAATCAAACGGTGAAATCATCAACACGCTGGTAACCGACATCGTCCAGAATAGCTATCAGCGAGACGGGATTTTTATGAGTGATGCGTGTGGTGAAAGCATGCGGGCATTGCTTGAAGATA
>JAAYLM010000099.1 GCA_012521915.1 Oscillospiraceae bacterium
TGATATCAGAAAAGGTAAACTTTGCAACAGTTACGTTGAGATTGACATATCAGCAGACGGTCTTTACACCTTCATGCTGCGGCGCTGGCCTTTTGAAGTGAATACAGCGATAAGAGAGGGGTTGCCAGGTGAGATCAAAGACTGGTTTTCAGGAGGAAAAGCCATACCTGTTGTTCAGGCTAAAATCAAAGTAGGGGACTTTGAGCATTCTGTGCCTGTTACTGATCAGGATCAATCCATCGTTTTTACCACACATTTAAAGGCCGGCCCGGCGCATTTACAGACCTTTTTCGAGGATGAAGACGAAAACACGCGGGGTGCTTATTATGTCTATGTGCGCAAGGAAAAGCAGGC
The DNA here is from genome assembly GCA_012521915.1 of Oscillospiraceae bacterium. Classification (GTDB taxonomy): domain Bacteria; phylum Bacillota; class Clostridia; order Saccharofermentanales; family UBA5734; genus JAAYBY01. The sequence goes on from JAAYLM010000099.1 coordinate 355, forward strand.
AACCTGTCCGGAATAAAACACTGGGTCACCCAACCATGCCATCATGGGACTTCTGTTCCGTCAGATGTCTCTTTTACCGCGCGAAAACCCAGAGAGCCTGAACCCTCTGCCTTTCTTCTGGCATACACGCCACCATTATAAACGATCATGTAGGCTTGCTGTTCATCCTGGCTTGCTGTATCTGCGGTCCAGTAATAGATGATTTTTGACCGGGTATCCCACAAAGGTGTTTCTTTGTCGGGCGTTCGTTCATAAACAGCTGTTTCAGTGAGCGGATCCCAGGTGCCGCCTGCGTTTTGGCCGTGCAGCATCATCGATCGGACCGCTTCATCAACGGTAGGCAATCGCCAGATATTCTGTTCTTGATCCATAACAGTCAATCCGTCTTCTGACAAATACCGGCAGGTTTCTTCTGCCTCCTCCCACGAAACACCCTGATCCGGCCAACCTGGGCCTCTTGGTGCCCAGGCTAAAGTCACATTGTTGCCCGCCACGATTCTTATGCCAAAGTCTTGATCATTGATACGTTGAGATACTTTAATGCCCTGAGGAATTGAAATCGCAAGGATAATGATGAGAGGCGCCAGAATAAGCACTCTGTAAGCCCACTGCTTTGGTTTCGGTTCGCCAAAATAGTAAACCAGCCCAAGGGAGACGATCGGAATCACGATCATAAACCCTATAACACTGAAAGTGCCACCAGAAAAAAACCAGGCGCTGAAGACTGCTACAATAAAATGGAGTGCCAGGCCAAATTTTTTCCATTTCAGAATAATGAGCGCAAGGCCCACAAAGACTATGGTGATCAGGAAATACTGGAAGAACATCATGAACAAGTTTTCCCAAAGCGAAGAGGAATACCAGCCTTCATGAAAATTCTCAAGGGCGCCCCAATAAGCCCATAAACTGGAAAACACCAGCGTAACCGCCACACCAAACCAACCTATTGCTGTTTTACCTTTATATTCAACCACAACGATGCTTCTTCTTTCTTTTTTCTGCTGCTAAAACCGGTAAGCGACAAAACTGTCCGGGTCAAGCAGCTGCCAATTGGCTGGTGGCTTTTCTATCTGGGGGATTTGCATGGTTTCGCCGTCATGCAAAGCAGATTGATGGGCAACCAGTCCCGGCAAGACGTACTCGGCCGCTTTCCAGGCATGATTGGGCGGCAGCTTATTGGTCATCAGGGCTTTCATAAAATCATCGACCAGGAACTGGTGAGAGCCAAAATGGCCATTAGGGAGAGGGGCAAAACAATCGGGCAGGCGATATTGATGGTGAACCCTGGCAAGTTTAGAATGAAAATCGCCTTTCAGGGCATCAGGTGTATCATCATCCGGTTTCACATAGACATCCCTGCAGGCCAGATCATCTGACAGGTTCTCTATCCCGCCCCGTTTTAAACTGGTCCAGACAGAACTGTCCGCATGTTCTTCATAACTGCCGCTCGTGCCAAACAAGCTCATGTAGACGCTGTTCTTTCCGCTCCACCCAACGCGCCGGAATTCATTAACCCGCATCATACCACCATCGGATGTGCGTAAGAGGGCGCTTTCATTGCTGAAGCTGTTTTGCCACAGATTCCCGTTTTCACGGAATATGCCGTCCATGTGATCATCTTTAAAACCCAGACAGGATACCTGCGTTGCTTTTGCTCCTGTGACAGAAAGAATCATACTAACGGAATGTGTCGGGTAAAACATCGGCGGCAGACCCGCGACCTTTTTCCAGTCTTTTCCGCCCGAGTGGCGAAATGAATCGTAAAAGCCATGATGCATGTCATGGTAGTACTGGGCTTCGCCATAGACAAACCGGCCAAAATGTCCGGCTTTAAAGCGGTCTCTGCACAAGACAGTGCTTGGATAATAGTAACTGGTTTCTCCTGTCATGTAGATCAGACCGGACGTTTTCACCAGATCGAGGATTTCAAAAATCTCTCCGTCAGTCTGTCCCATGGGAACCGCACAATAAACATGCTTGCCTGATTTTAAAGATTGGATGACATGGTCTCCATGAAGATGCCGCTGTGTGAAGATCGCAACAGCGTCAATATCTGCGTTTTTCAGCATGTCGTCGAGAGAAGCATACGTTTTTTCTATCCCGAATCTGGCTGCGTTGCTGCTAACCCTTTCAGGAATCAGGTCAGCCAGGACAACCTCATCAACAAAAGGATGATTTTTAAACAATGGAATAAAGCAAGCGGCAAATCGTCCTGCCCCGGCAACACCAATTTTAAAACCCATAAAAATAACATCCTCCTCTGCCTGATCTGCGATCTGAGCATATGTTGCACCTATGCATGCCCATAATTGACTCAGATCCGTTCGACGCTTATGACTTCTTTGCTGAAACAATAGGTGAATTTCGGTTTTTCCAGAAGCTGCGGCAGCATCTGGACCAGTTCTTCCTGAGGCAATCGTTCAATAACAAATGTTCTGACCGTACCCTCATAATAAACCGCTCCCTGAGCAGGATAACCCTCTGTACAAATGCGGATTTTCATCATGCCCAGCACAGGTGTGATGCATGCGGGCAATTCCGGGTCTCTTTCGAAACGAAACGTTAATTTATTCAAGTTTTTCCTCCTGACAATCCTGTGTGCTGCTTCTGCTTTTCGCACACCAGATTGGTTTCCATAATTTATATTCATCACCAGGCACATAAAAAGGCCGGTTATGCTCACAACGATCCCACAGGCTTTACGGCACTTCATCCTTGTTCGTCTGAAAAGACGATTTGCAGCGAGGTGTGGTTAAGTCGTGTTATTATATTGTATCCTTTAAAGGGCATACAGGATAGGGTTCGGACTGTATATTTTCGATCAGGACAAAGGAGTACCATCCATGTTTGGCAGGATCGTTGATATTAAAAGATTTGCTGTTCACGATGGGCCGGGAATCAGAACGACGGTGTTTCTTAAGGGCTGCCGCCTGGCCTGTTTGTGGTGCCATAACCCGGAGAGTCTCTCCGCTCAGGCGGAGTTGATGTACTATGAGGATAAATGCATTCATTGCGGCGCATGTGTGAAAGCCTGTCCGGCTGACGCTCATCAGATGATTGCCGGTCGTCACGTTTTTCTGCGAGGCAAATGCACGGGGTCGGGCGCATGTGCCCAGGCATGCCCGGGTCATGCACTGGTCTTTTATGGTCGGAAAATGAGCGCACGGGATGTGCTGGCGGTTGTTCTGGAAGACCAGTCCTTTTACGCGCATTCAGGCGGAGGTCTTACCCTGTCCGGCGGTGAACCTCTGCTGCAGGATCTGTTTTGCCATGAACTGCTGCAACTCGCCAAAGACGCAGGCTTGCATACAGCGGTTGATACCTGTGGCGCAGTTCCCTGGGAAAACATAGCCAGGGTACAGCCACTGACAGATCTCTTTTTGTACGACATAAAACACATGGACCGTGATCGTCACAAACAGGGAACAGGCTTTGACAACAAACAGATACAAGAGAATCTCCGGCAGCTATCCGGTCAGGGCGCGTCTATTGAAATACGCCTGCCCCTGATCCCCGGCTACAATGATGATGTGCGGAACATACAGGCAACAGGGACCTTCCTGGCTTCGCTTCAAGGCATTCAAAAAGTTCGTGTTCTGCCCTACCATGACTATGCCCGGTCGAAATACAAAGCATTAGGGAGAAAAGACACCATGCCGCATGTTCACGTGCCATCGGATGATGAACTGGACCAGGTTGTTGCAAGCCTGCGGCGTCATCACCTGAATGCGGTTTCCGGACGAAAATAGGTCATATCAGAAAGATCTGGTCATTGGGCCACGTTTTCACTTCTCAGGATGAAGGCATCCTGTTCTGCTTTGCTCATATGAACAAACAAAACATTCCAGCCGCAGACACGAACCTGCAGGTTTTGATAGCGTTCCGGATGGACCTGGGCATCACGTAATGTTTGGCTGTCCAGAACATTAAACTGAATGGCCAGGCCATGATGATCTATGTAGGTACGCAACACGCCTCTCATCGCTGTTAAGCCATCTTCTCCACTTACAGCTGACGGGTGCAGCATGACATCAAGATTGTAATTCTCAGTATACAGGGACGGGTCTACTTTAACGGCTGAATGGATCAAGGCTGTGACACCCTTTGTGTCCATGCCCATGACTGGCGAAATGTTTTTTGATAATTCGTCGCCTGCTTTCCTGCCATCCGGAGTCGCCTCTGTTATTTTTCCGAAGTCTATATACTTGCGGGCAGAGTGCATCGCCGCTTTATAAATGCCGCCTCTTGCGTTAGGCCTCAGGTTTTCTTTCATACACAACCAGCGCGACAGAGCGGTTGCGTACAGATCCGTCTCCTGATCATTGTTGCCAAACTTGTACGGGCACCTGAGCGCCTTAGCGCGCAACCATTCATAGCCTTGCCAGTCACGGCGCAGAGCCTGCTTCATGTCTTGGAGCGTGACTGTTCCAGTGTCATAAACCAGGTGTTTGACACTCATCAACGCGTCTACGGCACTGGCGAATCCTGTGTGCAAAACGGCCGTGTTATTGTATTTGGATCCATTCGCGTAAGCATCTTTCATCGTCTGCAAGCTGTGCTCAATCGTCGCCGAAAACAAGGGTGACGGATTAACATAATCCAGATAACCTTCCAGCTGATCGATGGCCTGCATACTGTGGTCCAGAATATAAGCCAGCTGCCGCATGTAAGCCTGGTGAAAGGTACTAAAGCTTGTTAGCCCTTCCAACGGACCTGTTTCCATACCGACCCTCTCACCGGTCATTGTGTCAACACCATTATTGAATACAAGGCAGACCGGTTTCAACAGATTCAGGTATAAGGGTGCTGTTGATACTTCATGCGCGCGTACTGCGAATTCATAACACCCCTTGATATCGCAGGTTCTCGCTTCGTCATAAGTCAGCCCAAGACTCATCATCGACCGGACAAGTCCCGGTTCACAGACAAAAACAATACTGTTGTGTCCCCGGCGAATCATATCCAGCACTTTGTTTAGAAATTCATCAGATGTGTTTTTGTTTATTTTCAATTGTATCTTCGGATTATAGATGCCCAGCTTTTCATAGATTTCCAGAATCGTATAGGTTAGCTCATTGATCAGGCTATTGCCTTGTTCATCGGTCCCGCCCATATAGAAAGGATGGCCCCAGTAATTGCCGATGGCACTGAATTGCATGAGAAAGTAGGCTATAAAGGTATTGAGCTCTTCTTTTGTAAAAGCGCCGCTTTCCAGATCCTTCTGATAGTACGGGGTCAACGCCGTGTCCAGTCCGCTGGCTAAAGAACGAACCTGAAAGTGATCAACCGATTCACTAACCATGAAGTAGATGTAAATCAACTGCAGCACATCGTATGTATGCTGCGGCGCACCGTCCCGAAGCCGTCGCAGACACGCTGCGGTGACACCTGCCCTGGCGTGTCTTTTTGTTTCCGTATAACGGATCAGCCGATCAAGAAAGCGAAGGACAGCTTCATAGGTTATATCAATCGATGTAAAGTAGGCCTCCTGCAAGGGTGTCAGCGGATGCATCTTTGCATGCGCCTTTTTACTGGCACGAGCCCGTTCCAATACGCCGCGAAACCCTAGCGAGAACAAGGCCTGCCAGTCTGGAACGGAGTGGTCATAATCCGGCCAGGCCGTAAACGTACCGGCACTGATATTCCTTGTCAAATAATGCTGAACATCTGGGATATGATGCTCAACCACCTCTTTATGCCATGTCCACACCGTCGTCTCATCGATCAGCCGATTCCAGCTGTACAGGCCGATGTAATAATCGTGCTCATTGACATCTATGCGCGTGTGATCCAGCACATAAGCGATCGCTTCGGCCTTGATGACCGCATGAGGCTGATCTTTCAACCCTGAAACCAGTTCACGCAGACCTGCTTTGATTGCTTCATCACTGGCGCCGGTCATTTCATCGTATGCATAGCCATGATAATTCATGCGCCTGAAAGGATCAAAAGGCTCGTTTGCTTTGTGGTACTTATTCACCAAAAAAATGCGGTCTTCTTCAGGAAAAACAAACATCGAAAGGTACCCCCGTAAGGAAAAAACTTGTCTCGGGAAGCCAGCCGACCGGGCGTTTCAATACGAACTGTCCTATGTTAGTATACCCCTCCCGGTGTTGAACTGGTATATCCGCCAAGATAACCGCGTCTTGCGTTAAAACAGGCGCAATCTGCCGCTTTTATCACAGGAAGCGCTCCAGGATGATAATCTGTTTTTTCTTACGCGAAAAACCTTCTTCCTCCTTGAGGCAAATCCTGCCATGCCCGCGCAGTGATATCATGGACCCGATTGTCACCACGCGATCCGGGTGCAGTTCCTCCTGCCAGTTAACCTGGACAGCACCGGAACGGATCAGGTCGACCATCTGCGTTCGTGCTATCGAAAAACCGCTGGCGGCGATTTTATCCAACCGCGGTGATGTCACCGTAATACGAAGCAATTCACTGTTCTTCTCTGATCCTGCGATATCTGTGAGCGCTACTGATGTGACGCTTACCTGCAGCGATCCCACCCGCTCCAGATGGCTTTCCACAAAAGAGGCCATCGCTGCAGTCATCAATACGGTTGCTCCGTTTTTCCGGACCAGTATGTCACCGATCTGTTCGCGCCTGATGCCCAGAGCGAGCAGACTGCCCAGATAGTCACGGTGACTGAGCTGAACAGCGGACCGGACCGGAGCCTTCAGGTCAAGCGCGTGGATCATCTGGACAATGTCGTGATCGTTTAGGTCTTGATCCGCCATCTGTTCAGGGAATATAAAGCCCATTTGCCGCTCTGCACCATCATAGCCACCGCTAAAGGCATGGGCAATCCGGTTTTTGTTCAACCAAACTTCTGCTTCTGCCTGCTGGGCAGGGCTGAGAAAGGATGTATGACTAAGACGACTCTGCCCTATAGCCTGATCAGACAGGTCGCGCAGCCTGTCAAGCAGTTGCCGTTCAGGCATCAGATCTCCTCTCTTTCCATGTCTGTCACGATCATGGCGTGTTTACGCTTCCGACAGCGATTCGCCCAGCAGCCCCAGCTTTACGAGCGTGCGGCAAGGGAGATGCCCCTCTGCAGTCAGTGTCATCGCTGAGATGCCTTGATCGATTTGCGGCACGGTTCCTATGATGCGTGGGTGGTCATACACGATTCCCTGCGTGTCGATGACCTGCGCTTCCCCCTCTGGGGAAAAGGTGAGCATCCTGCCCGCGGCTAGCGATGTATCGAAGATGACTTGCTGATCCCCGATTGCCAGTGTGGGCCTGACCAGTTCCGGTGCGCGCTGCGGTAGCAACTTTACGGCTTTTAGATACATGGTCCCTCCGCCGCGATACAGAACATCCAGCGCCTCCAATGTCGCGTAGTCAAGAAAGGATGCGTAATGCCCGTAGAATTCCTGCAAATCTTCGTATATGCGGTAATTGATATCAACACGCGGCCAGTCCAGGGGTTCGGCATTCTGATTTTCATAGAGCGCGAAATACCGCCATCCCGTAAAGTCATTCCGGATGAAATGGTCACCGTGTCGGCGCGAACTGGCTGTCAGGTTCCTCAGACGCAGGCACAGCAGCCCTCCGCCGTTATCACCTTTCGCCCATACACCTATGCCGCGCAGTCCTCTCGCGTCAACCGGCTTTGGAAAAACGATACGCCGTTCCCCAGCAGGTTCACGCTCGTCAAAGTCCGCGAGCACGATCCCTTCCGGCGTGTCATAATCTGCAGCTGTAAAAAGGTTTTCTATGCGCAGCATCGGCCTTTGCGGGCTGAAAGCATTAGCGACCTGGCATGTATCACCAAGATGTTCAAAGCGATACCTGGTAAAACTGGCCTTGCGCAGGTCCTCGCCATCCAGCCAGCTTTGCGCCCGATCACCAGCCAGATAGCGTCTCGCAGCGGCACTCAGCTTATGTTCGCTGCGCCAGTCTTCATAGTGACGCAGTAACGCGGCGTATTTTTCCATCACCGGCAAATCCCGGCGTATCCACAGTGATTCGAGAAAAGCGGGTGTAGCATCCGTTGCCATCAGCTTTCCGTAAAGATAAGCGATGTGTTCTTCGTGCACCGGCATGGTCTGCCAATAGAAATCCGCCTGTGGCGCTGCCGGGTAAAGGTCGAACCACCCCAGTTCGGGCGTCACGCCCATGCGCCGGGCTGTCGTGTTGTTGTACTGGACATGCGCGTCAATCTGCTCCTCATAGCCAATCCGCGCACGGTCCACCGCACCATAACGCGAACGGACATACCAGGTACCGGTGTACTGCGGATTGTAGCAGCAGTCGAAGACAGGATCGCTTTTCAGATGTTTAAACATCTCCCGCACAAAATCCATCGCGTGATACCAAACATAGTCTTCACCGTCAAGAATAAATGTTCCATCGATCGCATCCAGATAGAACAGGTCCAGATCCAGCGCGTTGTAAAGCTCCGCCGTTCTGCGCGCGACCTCGTAAAACAGCGTGGACCCGGGCTTCACGCTGAAGTAGTAAAAGTACGCCTTGAGCTGTCTGACTTCCGCATCCGCAGCATGCGTGGCGGCTTTTGTCCCCAGCGCGCCCCGCTCGACTTCGGTGAAATGGCCGTTCGCGTCCACTCCGCCAAACATCATCAGCTCATCATCAACCCAGAGATACA
>JAAYLM010000100.1 GCA_012521915.1 Oscillospiraceae bacterium
GTCCTGATGGTTTACCCGTTTATCCAGAAGTATTTTGTCAAAGGCGTCATGATCGGCTCGATCAAGGGCTGATCAGCCAACAGGAAATCTTCCAGCCATCGCCTAGCCATAACGCCAATCGGGGGTCTGGCCGGTCTGTTGGTGCGCTAAAAAAGTCCAGCGGTAAATAGTCAATAGACTTTTTACATAGAAGAACCTTGAAAAGTGAATAGCTTCGAATCTACAACACGAAAGAAGAGTACAGCAAACAAGCCTGCCCAATCATCAGATTGAACAGGTCATGTTGGCAGACAGTCAGTCTGCTCGGGGAATATAGATGCGGTTGTCACGCAGCAGAGCGTAGACAACGCGGACAAATTTTCTGGCAGTGAGGACGAGTGCGCGCTTGCTTTTGGATTTGGGAGTTTCGTTGTACTTGCGGTCATAGAACTGCTTAAGTTCGGGATCGTGCTTCCGAACCTTGTTCGTGGCCTCAATGAGGTAGTAGCGCAGGTAACGATTGCCGCTGTGAACCAAGTGTGTATGCTCGGCTTCAAACTTGCCGGACTGGTGTCTAGACCAGGAAAGACCGGCAAAGCTGGCCAAAGCAGCCTGATCCTTGAACCGGTTAACATCGCCGATTTCGGCGAGAATCCCGGCAGCGTAAACCGGACCAATGCCTTTTATCGATGTCAGCGTGTTGGGAATGCCTGTCATTTGCGCCTCAATGAGTTTGTCATAGTCCTTGAGCTGCTGCGCGTAGAAACGGATGGTCTGGGCTTGCATCGCCAGAACCTGGTTGACCGAATTCTGAATGGCTTTAGGCAAGCGGTAAGACGAGCGTGCGGCTTTCTGGATCTCTTTGGCCAAGGCTTCCGGATCAACGAAATGCCCTTTGCCATGCTGGTTAAGAAATTCAGCAAGTTCTTCCAGCGGCGTATAGGCAATCTCATCGACGCTCTCGAAATCATTGACCAGATCCAAGGCGGTTGCGCCAAAGAGATTGGACAGCGGCGGATCCTGAGCCAGGGTGGAGAACTTGAGAAACAAGGTTTGCAGGTACCGATTCTTTTCCCGGGACAGGTCCTTGGCGACCTGGAAGCGGGAACGGGTCAGTTTCTGCAGCGACAGGTATTTGTCCTCCACAACGGTTCCTTTCAGGCCTATCCGCCCTAATCTGAGACTGTCGGCAATCACGAACGAGTCGATGCCATCGGTCTTGGGCAGTTCGGCGTAGGACTTCTTGAATTGACTGACTTGCTTGGGATTGAGTAATCGCACAGCTTTCTCGAAACGCGGAATCAAATCCGTTTCCCGAAGGTACATGGCGATGAGATCCCCATAACAGCCAGTTGCTTCAAGGCCAAAGCTCAAAAAGCCCGCAGGATGCTTGTGTCGGGTTTCCAGCACTTGCCGGACAATCTCCTGGCTGCCGGTCAGCGTGTTGTCAAAAGTGCGTTGCCAGAGCCTGTTGCCGGTCCCGTCCATGACATGGACTGTGTTGGTTTGCTGGCTGACATCGATGCCGATGAAAATGGTGCCCTCCATTTAATCACCCCCCTTCATTTTGAAAATTGAAGGTCGGTTGAATGCAAACGCCCTGGGCACTTACGCATCGACACCCTCGCTATGCGAATCCAGTCAGCTGCCTGCTGCACGACATCCTCCTGCCAAAGGAAGCACCGGCGACTGACAAACAACCAGCGGTTCGAAGCTAAACACAAGGCCAGGGGAACGGACTTTTGTAGTAGTCATCCTTCAAGGATGCTACAAGGGGAATTAGAACTAGTCCTCAAACGGCCTTACAAGACCATTATGAATCAGGGCGTTTGCGATATCAACCAGCCCAGTAATGACAGTATTTACTGGACTACAAAACTATTATACGAGGAGAACTTATATGAAGAGGTTTACAATATTCTTGCTGACAGTGGTTATGATTCTGACGCTTGCAGCCTGCGGTAA
>JAAYLM010000527.1 GCA_012521915.1 Oscillospiraceae bacterium
CAGGGCAATCGCTTACGAAATGAAATGAACAAGCAACGCTGATGTAGCCCAAGAAGGAGGTGAAAGAAGCACAATAGAAAGAAACGGGAGAGAACCAATGGATCAAACGTTTCTTGAGTTATTGCGTGAAATACAGGATTTCCGCAAAGGCAATGCGATACAGTACCGGCTACAAGACATACTACTGACAGGAACGCTGGCGATCATCTGCAATATGGATACTTATACGGAAATGGAAATGTTCGTCAAGCATGAGCGCGCCTATCTGGAACCATTCTGTGACTTCAGCAGAGGTGTGCCATCCCATGACACCTTTGGGAAAGTGTTTTCTCGACTTGACGCAGATGCCTTGTCGGAGAAGTTCAGCGGTTGGATGAGCCAATTACGGCTAGAACTGGCTGGCGTCGCTGAATTACAGGAAAAAACGATTGCTATTGACGGGAAAACCATCCGGCGAAGCGGCAGCAAAGACCAGAAAGCCAGCCATGTGATCACGGCGTTTGCCAGCGAACTGGAATTGGTTCTGGGCCAGGTCAAGACCGATGAAAAAAGCAATGAGATCACCGCGATACCGGAATTGCTGAAGTTGTTCCAAATCAAAGGGAACATCATCACGATCGATGCGATGGGCACGCAAAAAGAGATTGCACAAACGATCATCGAACGCGAAGCTGATTATGTTCTGGCGGTCAAAGGCAATCAAAAGCATATGTACGAAGACCTTGTGTTTCATCTGGACAGTGAAATTAAGGACAAAGGCAAAGCCGCAATGAAGGAACTAGGTCATTATGCGATCAGCCGAACCAAGGACCATGGCCGGATTGAGATCAGAGAATGTTATCTGTCACCGCATATCGATTGGTATGACTGGAAGGACGACTGGGCCGGACTAAAGGGCAGCGGCGTGATCATCAGTCGCCGCCAAGAGGGTGACAAACCCGAAACGCAAGAGCGTCACTACTTCATTTACAGCCTGAACGCGCCCAGTGCTGCCGATTTGCTCCGGATCAAGCGCGAACACTGGGCGATCGAGAACAAGTTACACTGGATGCTCGATATGGCCTTTGCTGAAGATGATTGCCGGGCTAGGGCAAAAAATGCCGCTGCAGTCTTCAACATCCTGAGAAAGTTGGCACTTCAGATGCTCAAAACGCAATCACCCTATAAATGCGGCATGAAATCCAAGCGAAAACTGTGTGGCCTGGGTGTTCTGTCAGCGATGCGTGTGCTTGGAATCTCCGATCAGATTTCGTAAGCGATTGCCCTGTTGACACCGCCGATGACCTGCCGGTGTTCAGGCATTACATCCGCCAGCAGGCCTACGAACCGGCCTACGATGAAATCGCCCGGCGCCAAACGCTTGCGGGCGACAACGGCGTCGTGCTTTGCTACACGCCGCGCAGTCCCTTCATGCAGCTGCTTACGACCTATGCCGGCGTGGAAAACCTGGTCTATCTGCTGGCGGACGCGCCGGACGAGATGGCCGAACTGCTCGACCTGATGGAAACCCGCTACAACCAGGCGGCCGAGCTGACGGTCGCTTCACCGGCTGAGTGCGTCATGATC
>JAAYLM010000528.1 GCA_012521915.1 Oscillospiraceae bacterium
AAACAAGGGCCTGCTGGCTTCATCAAGAGCCTGCAGGACGGCAGGGTCCAGACTGGCCATCGCGGCTTTTACATTGTCACGGAGCTGCTCAACGGAACGACAGCCGGCAATGACGGTACTGACACCCTCTTTTGCCAGTATCCACCCGATCGAAAGGTGAGCGGCGCTGATGCCTGATTCGTCCGCAAGCTGACGCAATTCACGCAGAAGATAATGGATAGCATCTTCCGCGCCGGGACCGCCATGCCGCGATTCAGGATTGCAGCGGCTGTCGAAATGGACGGTGCGCTTGCGTTTCAGGGGTATATCCTCCAATGTGGCGTACTTGCCGGTGAGGATACCCTGCATGAGCGGCATGTAGGCGGCTACGCCAATGTTCATGTCACGGCAGTAGGGAAGAACGTCCTGTTCCATGCCGCGCGACATCAGGTTGTAGGCAAACTCGTTAACGATCACCGCTATGCCCATTTCCCGGGCGATTTCCAGTGTGCGTACCGCAAAATTGCTGACACCAATGGCCCGCACCAGCCCTTTTTCCTGCACATGCTGCAACGCTTCCAGATTAGCTCGCAGTAATCCTTCATCCCGGGTCGGCCAGTGAATCATCATGACATCGATCACATCGGTCTGCAGGCGGTTGAGGCTTGCCGTGATGGTCTGCTCATACTTGCCCAGGTCATCCGTCTGCTGGATTGGGATTTTGTTGCAGATGAGGGCTTTGTCACGTTTCCCTTTGAGTGCGGTACCCAGCGCACGTTCACTGTCACCATCGTTGTAACCGAAAGCCGTGTCGAAAAAATTAACACCCAAATCAAGTGCTTCAGCGACCAGTTCGTTGACCGCCTGTTGGCTTTGATGCCCCCAATAACTGCCGGTACCGCCGCCAAAGCTCCAGCAGCCGACGGTCAGGGTGCTGACTTGGATGTCTGATTCTCCCAGTTTTCTGAGTTCCATGTTTTACCTCCAGATCAAGCAGGGTGTTGCCTCAGGGTTGTCCGGTCTATTTGTTTCAGGCAACTTGCCCGCGGTCTTTCGCCGCCTTCACTTTCTGAACAGGGGGAAAAGTTGCTTATCTTACACAACTTTCCCACAGACTTCTCGGCGCTTACTCCTGCTACGCAGGCTGTTTGACCGCGGAGCAAGCTCCTCAGCCTGTCAAACAGCAGCGCCTGAAAAGTCTACCCGCTGTGCGGGGTGGAAAAGTTGCTTATCTTATTGTAACACAGTCTGGACCAGGCGATTTTACAGATTACCCGGCCTTTCAGCTTGTCAAACAGCAGCACCTGAAAAGTCTAGCCGCTGTGCGGGGTGATAATGCTGTGTTAATAATATAGTATTGACAATAGTGTGTAATACATAGTATTATGATTTTGAGGTGATATGGCATGACCCAGTATGAAGGCATCTTTGATAATCTGGTTCAGGAACTCCGGAGAGGCAGTCTGGTCTTGTTTGTCCTGATCCGGCTGGAAAGCCGGCAGTATGGCTATTCCCTGCTACAGAGCCTGGCTGATCAAGGGATAGCCATCGAAGCGGGAACCCTTTATCCCCTGATGCGCCGGCTGGAAAAACAAGGTTTGCTGGATAGCGAGTGGGAAGTCGAGGAAGGCAGACCGCGCAAGTACTATACCATAAGCCAGAATGGTCAAGCCATCCTGCAGCGGCTTAAAGCTGAGTGGAAAACACTGTCCAGCCAGATCGATACCCTGCTGGCTGACTCAAACAACAGGTGAGGTGATTGTCATGGATTTGATCAACCGTTATGTATATGCGGTGCTGCGACATGTTCCGGCAACACAGCGAGCTGATATTGAAAAAGAGATACGTGCCATGATCGATGAGCTCCTACTGGAAAACAAGCGGAAAAGGCAAGCTTCCGGTGGTGCCCAGTCAGGCGTGGCACCCGATGAAACAGAGGTTAAGGCCGTTCTTGCGGAACTGGGAAACCCGGCCAATCTGGCCAGGCAATACATGGGTCATGCCAAGTATGTTATCGGCCCGGCTTTGTCTGAAACGTATTGGCTGGTGGTACGCATTGTCTTGATTGCTGTTGGCATCGGACTGACCGTCGCCCAGACGATTCAGCTGATCAGCGGAACCTATGACCAGATCTGGACTGCCATCGGCGGATTTATTGGCGGGCTGTATCAAGGTCTGCTGGCGGCTTTTGCCATGGTGACCCTGGTCTTCATCCTGATCGAACATTTCGCTCAGGACTCCGTGGCGGCCGAAATAGAAAAAGAGGTGGAAAAGTGGCGTCCTGATGATTTGCCTCAGGTACCTGACGACAAGCTGATCATCAAGCGCAGTGATCCGATCGTCAATATCATCTTTACCCTCATCTTTCTGGCCATCATCAATATCTCTCCCGAATTATTCGGTTTTTTTGCACAGACAGACAGCGGTCTGCAGATCACGGGTTTCCTGGGCAGTGGATTTTTTGCCATGCTGCTTTGGATCAATCTGGTTTGTGTCTTCGGCCTTGTCCTGGAAGCGTTCAAAATCATCTATGCACGCTGGACCTGGCTGCTTGTCCTGTTCAGCATGCTGCAGAATCTTGTGTCATTTTTGGTTGGCCTGCGTGTTGTCAGGCATCCTGATTTCATTAATCCTGACTTTATCGAAGCGGTCAATGTGTTTTTACGCAATCATGACCTTGAAGCGGCATATGCCTGGCAAAACCCGCTGGTGGTTGGGCTAACCGTTGTTATTGCCGTTGGTTTTGCTGCAGAGATGATGACCCTGGCTGTCAAAGGTGTCCGTTTGCTGCAGACCCGTAAGTAAAAGTCTGCAAACGGTTAACCTTTAAGAAAGATAAAGAAATCTTATCATTTCATTTATTGGACGTTAAGCTTTTTCTGCTAAGCTGAGATCAAATATCAACACAACGTTGCTCGTTGTGTCAACAAACAGCAGGAGGCTTTTATGTCCTTGATCGAAGTTGAGAATCTGAGCAAGCAGTATGGCCAGGGCGAATCAACCGTCCATGCCTTAAGACAGGCCAATCTGGCTGTCGAGGCAGGTTCGTTCATGGCGGTCATCGGACCATCCGGCAGCGGCAAGTCGACCTTGCTGCATCTGCTGGGCGGTGTTGACCAGCCTACATCCGGGCGGATCAACGTTGACGGGCAGTACCTGGAGCAGATGACTGAACAAGAGCTTTCTCTATACCGGCGCAGGAGCGTTGGCTTTATTTTTCAGTTTTACAATCTGGTACCTGTTCTTACCGTTGAAGAGAACATCACTTTACCCTTGATGCTGGATGGTCGCGGACCTGAGCCGGACTGGCTTAAGGAACTAATGGAACGTCTGGGCCTTGCGGACAGGCGGCACAGCCTGCCTGGCCAGCTGTCCGGCGGACAACAGCAGCGGGCTGCCATTGCCCGCGCGCTGATCCACCGTCCGTCCATTGTCCTGGCGGATGAGCCAACAGGCAACCTCGATTCCCGGAACAGCCGCGAAATCCTGATGCTGCTCAAAGACGCTGTGCAGCGGCTGCGGCAAACACTGGTGCTCATCACGCATGACCAGTCGATCGCCAGCCAGGCAGACCGCGTTGTCCGGATCGAAGATGGCCGGCTCAAAGAACAGGGGGCTTGAGTGATGAAGACCCTATCCCAGCTCAGCCGCCGCTACCTCAGGACACAAACAAAGCGGACTTTGTTCACCAGCCTGGGTATTATTATGGCAACCGCCCTTTTCGTTGGTGTCGCGCTTTTGTTCAGCAGTCTGCTTGATGCCCTGATCACAACAGAATCGGCTGGCAGTGGTTCCTGGCATTATCATGTGACAGGTCTGACCCGTAGCCAGGCCGTCAAGCTGCAGGACCACAGCCTCATCGACCGGACGTCTGCTGTCGCGGTCAGCCGTTTGTATGCCCGCCTGGAACAGACCGAAGAGAACGCCAGACCTTCCGGTCAACCCTGCTGGTTGATCCTGCGCGATGCCTCAGATCTTGATGTTTATCAGACACCTTATGTCAACATGATCAGCGGGCGGCTCCCGGAAGATAAAGACGAGATCGCGCTTGATCCTGTATCACGCGGACAATTGGGTATGCCTCAACTAGGTGATCAGATTAACTTGGACCTTGCTCCGTTCAGTGACAACCCGTCATCCGGGACGGTCGTACAACGATCATATACGGTAGTCGGCTTTTTCCCTTGGATGGAAAGCGGTTTGCCTTCTTCTGTTTATCACGCGATGACGATTGTGCCGGAATTGGAAAAAGCATGGTATGAACTATATTTGTCGGTTCGTCCGGCCAGATCGTATGAAGATAGCCTTTTTACCGCATTGGATGACGTGTTGCCGGATAACGCCGGACTGTCAGATCGCACGCAGATTAAAGAGGGCATGCCAGAACCGGGTGTTTTGCGCGTCCGCACACACAACGCTTTGTTGCGTTACCTGGGCCAGACATCGCACAGTCAGACCAACCGGGAGCTCGGTACGGTGTTTACTTTGCTGCTGCTGATCATTTTGGTATCGGTCGTTCTGGTGATTCGCAACAGTTTCGCCATGTCTGTCACTGAACGCATCAGCACATTCGGTCTGCTTCGCCTGGTGGGCACTTCACCGGGGCAGTTGCGCCGGCTGGTGCTGTTGGAAGCAGTCCAGCTGGCGATCCTCTCTATACCCCTGGGGTTGTTGGCAGGTATCGCCGCGATGGCCATCACCTTGCGGGTGGTTTCCCGGGTCGAATTGCCGGTGATCGAGAACCTGCGTCTGCTGGTTTCTCCCTGGCCACTTCTGCTGGCTGCGTTCTTGTCTCTTTTGTCAATCTTGCTGGCCGCCATAAAACCTGCCCTGATGGCAGGCCGTATGGCTCCTGTTGAAGCCGTGCGCCAAAGCCAGGCTTATCAGCTTCCTGCGGATCGGTCAGCCCGTCAACAGAATAAAGGCTCGATCAGTGCTTTCTTTTTTGGTGCAGCCGGACGGCTTGCCGGCCGCAATGTACAGCGGGACAAACGCCGCTTTCGCACAACAACATTTTCTGTTGCGGTCAGCGTTACCCTATTTCTGGCAGCCGGCGGTCTTTCACTGCAGATGCGTCAGCAGATCATGCTTTACAACAGCGAACAAACGGATTTTTCCTTGTCCGCCCAGAGCGATCAATCCGGATTATCCTGGAATCCGCTGCTGGAGCAAGCGTACCAACTGATCCAGGAACAGCCGGCGCTGGAGCAGTCAGCGTTGTACGCCATTTACAGTCTTGCGGTGCCTGTCGCACCAGAACAGCTCAGTGATGAGCTCGTTGACACGTACATCAAAATGCATGACATCAGTGGCAGGACCTGCACACCTGCCGAGGCACGTGAGCAGCTGTTGCACGAAGGATGCCTGGAAATCAGTATGATCCTGGCTGACCGGCCTTTACTGGATGAACTTGGTCTGGCTGACCCGGTGCGGGCCTGGCAGGCATTGCAGGAAGGGCAGGCGGTTCTTTGCCAGACCGGTTCTGTTCAAATTGGCGGTATCGGGGGAGCGACCGTGCGTGTCACAAACCATAAGGCTGGTGACACGTTTCCGCTGCAGGATGTTGTTGAAGACGACACAGAGGCTGGCCTGGGCCGGGAAAAGATCCTGCTGGCTATGCCTGCGCAGTTGAAAGTGGCGGCAGAACTGGCACAGCTGCCCTGGTTTTTTCCTGGTGCCTTTTCCAGCGTTCCCGGCGTTCACCTGATTCTTTCACGCCAGTATGCTCAAGACCACTTTCAGATTACGGACGAATTTTATCGTCAAATCGGCCAAATCCTGGCCATTAATGCCAGGGGTGGTTCAGAAAGTGATATCCAGCGCCTGTTGAACGATCTTCTGGGCAGCCAGCAGGAAACAGATGGAACGCTTCAGCGGAGGGTGTATCTGACTGATCATTATCAGAGTCTTCGCAATGCGCGTGGTATGCTTTTTGTGTTTGATCTGTTTATCTTCGGCTTTAGTGTCGTCATTATCCTGATCTGCGCCATGAACATCCTGAACATCATAACAACCAGCATCTTGCTGAGACGCCGTGAGCTGGCGATGCTGCGGGCGGTGGGGATGAGCAGGGCACAGTTGAAGCGCATGCTGCTTGTTGAATGCGCATTATACGCTTTCAGCGGAGCGATCTGGGGCTGCCTGGCTGGTTTCACCCTCTTGTTTGCGCTCAGCAGCCAGGCCGATCTGCTGCTGGCAGGCGTTGCCCTGGCAAGTATACCCTGGCCTTTGCTGCTCTGGACTTTATGCGGTACGCTCCTTCTTGCCCTTGCCGCCGGCCTGCTGCCGGTCCGCCGGGTGCTGGCTGACAGCCTTGTTGAGGCGATTCGTGCTGAGGGATGAGCGATACTTCAGTCAGCCCTGACTGTGTTATGATGTGTACAGGCACGTAACTTTTCCACCCTGCACAGCAGGAGAAAACACCGATTAGTCTGTGGACAAGTTGTGTCAGATGCATGTGTCGCCCTTCATTGGCATCAGGAAGGCAAAAATGATTGTCGCAACCGGGGGCTTAGCGACCTGGGAGGGAACTATGAATACGTTATCCATTCGGGATGTTCGTACGATTCTGACCGCTCCGGAGGGCATTGATCTGGTCGTGGTCAAAGTGGAAACAAATGAACCGTCCATATACGGCCTCGGCTGCGCTACCTTCACCCAGCGCAGTCTGGCCGTGCAGACTGCTGTTGACGCCTACTTGAAACCGTTTCTTATCGGTAAAGATCCGCTGTGCAGTGAAGATATCTGGCAATCGGCCATCGTCAGCGCCTACTGGCGCAACGGCCCCGTGCTGGGCAACGCGCTGTCCGGTGTGGATATGGCCCTCTGGGACATCAAAGGTAAAGTGGCCGGCATGCCGGTGTACCAGCTGCTGGGGGGCAAGTGCCGTGAAGCGGCGGCGGTTTATCGCCATGCCGACGGCAAAGATAAACAGGCTGTCCTGGAGCGCGTGCTGGCCCTGCGCGAGGAAGGATATCGCTATATCCGCTGTCAGATGGGCGGTTACGGCGGGCGTGGCCATGTGCTGCACACACCGGAAGGTGCACAGCCGGGTGCTTATTTTGATCCAGCGGCCTATACCCGCAGTGTTGTCCGCCTCTTTGATTTTCTGCGGACGCATCTCGGGCCTGATCTGGAACTGCTGCACGACACGCATGAACGCCTCATGCCTGTCGATGCGTTGCGCCTGGCCAAAGAAATGGAGCCCTATCATTTGTTTTTTCTCGAAGATATCCTGCCTCCGGAGGAGATCGACTGGCTGCGCGTGATCAGAAACCAGTGTGCCACGCCGCTGGCCCTGGGCGAGCTATTCAACAATCCGCGTGAATGGCTCCCGCTGGTTCGGGAGCAGCTGATTGATTATATCCGGGTGCACATCAGCCAGATTGGCGGATTGACACCAGCCCGAAAACTCGCAGTGCTCTGTGAATCCTTTGGGGTGAAAACTGCCTGGCATGGTCCTGGAGATGTATCACCTATCGGCCATGCGGCCAATGTCCATCTTGATGTAGCCAGCCCTAATTTCGGGATCCAGGAGTGGTGCGGCTTAAGTGAACGGCTACAGGAGATTTTCCCCGGATGTCCTCAAGTGAAAGACGGCTATGTTTATCCCAATGACCAGCCGGGCTGGGGCATCGATATCGATGAAGCAAAAGCCTTAACCCATCCCTGTAGCCACAAGCTGCCGCAGTGGACCCAGGCCAGGCTGCCGGACGGCACTGCTGTCCGGCCTTAAAACAGAACTGATCCGAAAAATGATCGCTGATTGCAGGCACAGAGCTAACCGCAAAGCTCTGTGCCTGCTTTGTGCCTGCCGGTTTTTTGGCTCAAGTTAATTCGAAAGGATAGACCTCTGGGACAGGCTTGTTAAGATAACCGAGATAGAGTGTGTCATAGCCGATGACGATTTCTTCATCTGTCGGGATAACCATCACGGACAGTGGGTGCTCAGGATTGATACGGCTGGTGCCGATAACAACCTCTTCTTTGCGCACTTCGTTTTGCCGGTCATCGATTTCGATTGCCAGGCTTTTCAAGCATGATAGAATCTGTTTGCGCACATGTGCTTCGTTCTCACCGAGCCCTGCTGTAAAAACGATGGCGTCTGTCCAGGGCAGCGTCGCCCAGTACTGGCCGATGTATTTGGCGATTCTGTACGCATAGATCTGGATTACCCTGGCACAATCGGCATCTCCCTGCAGCGCTTTGGTCCGGATGTCCTGCATCATATTCGTCTTGCCAATGGCTTTGAGCCCGCTTTCTTTGTTCAGATCATACAGCACCTTCTCAAAAGCATCCTCTTTGCTGATGTGCTGATCCCGGGTCATTTGCAGCGCGACATGGCCGATCAGGGCCGGATCAATGTCGCCGGAGCGCGTTCCCATGATGACGCCTTCCAGAGGCGTGAAGCCCATACTGGTGTCCAGTGAACGGCCACCTTCAATTTTTGTCAGGCTGCAGCCATTGCCCAGATGGGCCGTGATTCCATTGAATTGTGTAAAGGGTATACCCAGCTTGCGGGCAGCCCGACGGGCGACATACATATGGGATGTGCCGTGGAAACCATATTTGCGCACACCATATGTTTTGTACCAGAGATCGGGAATGGCATAGCGATAGGCATATTCCGGCATGGTTTCATGAAAGGCCGTATCGAAAACCGCCACCTGGGGCACTTCAGGCAAGAGACGAATGCTTTCTTCCAGTCCGGTAAGGTTGGGGGGATTGTGCAGCGGGGCAATGGGAATAAGCTGACGGATGGTTTCAAGCACAGCGGTGTCGACCCGGACACTGTTGCTGTAGCGGTCTCCGCCGTGGACAACACGGTGTCCTACGGCGACAATGCTTGACTGGTCAATGCCCTGCGTCTCCAACAGAGAAAAAACCTGGGTGAGCGCTGAACGATGATCAGGCAGGGCGACCTGTGCGGTTTTTTTATCGCCGCCCCACCCATACCGGATGCGGCTTTTGCCGGGATTGCCGATTTCCTCCGCGATACCCTGCAGTGTCGCCTGAAGCATTTGTTTGTCTTCAAGCACGAACAGGTTGAATTTAACCGATGAACTGCCGCAATTCAAAACCAGAATGTGTTTTCTCATAGAGCCCCCTTCGTGAGGTCAGCGACCGGCAGCGGTTTTTACCGATACACCGGACTTCCGGATCGCTTCAGGTTTATCCTTTTTTATACCGAGCAGAAGCAAGTCAGTCAGACTCTGCAAGGCTGCCGCCGGCGAACCCCTCATACTCATTTAAAAACCATTCGGCAACTTTGACCATATGTATCGATACTTCATTGTCTTTAAAAGCCATTGTCATTTTCAGCGTGCCGAGGTAATCATCTGTGACATAGACCAGCAAATCAAGTTTGCTGGGCTCCACCCAGGCCGCTGAGCTCAGGCACTCGTAGCGTTTGCCGGGGATCTGCCCTATTTGCCCGCCAAAATAGTTTTTCTGCGGAAAAAGGCCGGGCAGGCAAGCACCCAGACCAAATTCGAGTTCGTTGTCGCCTTGTGCATTGGTATAAGACCAGCGTACGCTGTCTTGTGCGAAGGTGAGTTTGCTGCGGGTGATGCCCATTACATTATCTTCCAGGTGATACCAGCGGTCATGGATGCGTTCAGATAAGGGCGAATCATGCGCTCCGGCCTGAGGAAGTATCTGTAATTGCCCGATTTTTTCCTGTAGTTTCTTCTTTTCTTCCGGCTGTTCCGGCAGCGACCCGTCTGCCAGATAAGGGAACAGCTCTTCCCACATGGCCTCGTAGATGCCTGACCCTGTCGCTCCTGATCCCTGAGTGTCCGAGATGCAGGTGAAGATGAAGTCCTTGTCGGGGAAGCACATAGCCAGCTGGCTGCCCATACCGCGGAAAGAAAAGCCATTCTCTTTTTCCCGCCAGATCTGGTAGCCGTAGCCAACATTGCCGCTCAGCCTGTTGTCGATCTGCTTGCTGGTCGCGGCGGTGATGTAATCTTCTGAGATCAGCTGGTGATCGCCCCAGCGGCCTTTGTTCAGGCAGACATAGGCGGTCTTGGCCAGGTCCCTCAGCGTACAAAGTACGCCCGATCCACCCCAGGAGGGCCCTTCAGGTGTCCGGATACACCAGACATCCTTGCTGGCCCCGATCGGATCCAGCAGGCGCGGCCGCATATACTCCAGGAAAGGCATACCGCAGATGCGTTCGACAATGGCACTGAGCACGACCGTTGCTGCTGTGTCATAGCAGAAAATGGTACCTGCCGGATGAGACGGTTTTTTGTTGAAAAAGCACCAGGACCAGTCCAAATCATGGACGCCATAGGTGAGATCGGAGTGCGGTGTAGCCATCAGTAGAAGATCACGGACCGTGGCTTCTGCCAGCCAGCGATGCATGTCCTGAGGCACCTTGTCAGGGAAATAATCAGCAACCCGGTCGCCCAGGGCAAGCTTTCCTTCATCAATCAGCAGACCTACCGCCAGCGAGACAAAGCTCTTGCTGACTGAGTACATGCGGTGCAGCCGATCCGGTGTATAAGGTGACCAGTAGCCTTCAGCCGCGATCTGGCCGTACCGCACCAGCAGAAAGCCATGCATACAGATCTGCTTGCGATCGATCCGCTCGATGAAACGGCGCACCGCTTCAGAAGGAATGCCTGCGCTTTCAGGTGACAACGTCAGGGTAAATGGTTTTTCGCCTATCATAGGATAACACCTCCAAAGGTTTCGCATGCCGGCAGCCGCAGGGCTGCCGCTCATGATTTATCATACCATATGAGCTGCTTGACGTCGTCGTTCGCTTGCTGTGGAGATCACTGACATTATGTGCTAAACTGGAAACATAAACTGAATCTGGAGGAATGTTCAATGGCAGCAAAGCTTGGATATGATGACACGCCCTTTTTGCCGAATTCCCGGTTCCGTGTACACGATGATGATCGTCCGAAGCCACCGGTTGTAAGGCCGGCTACGCCTTCCATGCCAAACGGGGCTGCCGGACAACCGCCGTCTGACGCGGTTATCCTTTTTTCCGGAAAGAATCTGGACAACTGGGTTGACAGCAAAGACAGCGAACCCGCGCAGTGGAAAGTAGAACATGGCTACATGGAAGTTGTTCCCGGAACAGGCAGCATTCAGACCAAAGAGACCTTTGGTGATTGTCAGCTGCATGTCGAATGGGCAGCACCCACGGAAATTGTCGGCACCAGCCAGGGCCGCGGCAACAGCGGCGTGTTCCTGATGGGCCAGTACGAGATACAGGTACTGGATTGTTATGACAATCCTACCTATGCAGACGGCGTCACAGCCGGCATTTACGGCCAGTGGCCACCGCTGGCTAACGCCTGCCGCAAGCCGGGTGAATGGCAGGTTTACGATATCATCTGGGAAGCCCCGCGTTTCGAAGGAGATAAACTGGTCAGGCCGGCTTTTGTGACGGTTTTATTCAACGGGGTCGTCGTTCAGAACCATACTCAGCTGATCGGCCCGACAACTTTCCGGGACACCGCTGGCTATACGGCGCATCCGTCCCAGGGGCCGCTGATGCTGCAGGACCACGCCAACCCGGTGCGTTTCCGCAATATCTGGTACCGCAAACTTGGTGATAACAGCCTTTGATTATGCTGGCCTTCAGGCACCGGCATCTTCTGCCTGATTAAAGACACTGCTGCATTTTTATCGGTTGAAATCAAAAGATTAAAAAGCCAAAACGCTCAGGGACCTATGCTTCCTGAGCGTTTTCGGGGTTTCAGCAGCGCATGAATATGTGGCTTTGCCGAATCCCGCCTAGGCGTGTGCCAGGCCTTTCAACAGGCGCAGCCTCTCTTTGCCGGCAGCGCTAACCCTTCGGCTTTCCAGCGCTTTCTGGATGGTTTTGTTATGCGTCCAGGGTGCCAGGCGTCGATCCAGTATGTAGGGCAGCGCGGCAGCGTATTGTTTGGCTAATGCAGTGGCGAAAAACCAGGCGATCATCATATTGACGTAATATTCATCTGAATGGATGCTGGCCACCGTTTCCAGAATATCCGTATGGAAAGCATCATCCAGATAGTGGCGCAGCAACATGCCGATACCGAAACGGATCGTGTACGTCTTATCAGAATCCAGCCAGGCTTGAATATTTTCCAGAAGGTCATGACGATTGCTGGCAAAAACAACAGGTGCGGTCAGGTCACAGACCGCCCAGTTGTCGATGTAGGGGAGAAATGTCTCCACAGCCTGCAGCGCGCTTTCATAAACAGGGACCGGCTCAATCAACAGGCTATGCAGCAGGTTTTCCTCGTGGTACCGATGAGGCAAAATGCCCAGAAAAGACGCGCCCCGGGCGTTACCCGTGTATTCCCGGGCCAGATGGCGCAGCCTGG
Organism: Oscillospiraceae bacterium; assembly: GCA_012521915.1. GTDB lineage: Bacteria > Bacillota > Clostridia > Saccharofermentanales > UBA5734 > JAAYBY01. The sequence goes on from JAAYLM010000528.1 coordinate 12,315, forward strand.
GCATGCGCACCCCGATGATGTTGTCGGGATCTGCCGTCGGAATCAGTTTGCAGCTGAATGCCCTGTACGGGAGATCCTGCAAGGCCAGGAGCCTTTGTTGTACTTCTTCTTCTATCGGTCGCATGAATACCCTTTCCATCTGACGAATGGCTAGACGCCTTCGCCGGCCAAGCGCACAAGTGGTCGGATTTCCAGCAATACCGCATCCTACGCGAACATATCCTGTCACAGATTAACCCGGAAGTCAATCAAGAGGCACCCTACACGGAACAGCCATGCATGAAGTGAATTAGGTTCCACCATCCCGCACAGGCATCTTTTGCTTGCTGCCCGGAAATGGGTATAATTGTATGCAGAAGCATTGCTTCCCCACGCCGCACAGCAGATGGCCTTTTATAAAAACTGCTGTTCGACGGGTAATCTGCTTCGCGCCCAAACAGCCTGTGCAGTGGGCGAAAGTGCCGAAAAGCCTGTGGGAATTTGCGTCATATGCTCACATTTTGGAGGAATAGGATGAATGCGCAACTGATGCAATATGATGTGATTCAGGGTATGCCTATGGGTTATGCCTTGCATCAGTTTGTTCTTGATGACCAGGGCAACCCTTGCGATTACCGTTTCCTGGACATCAAT